>DASRAF010000515.1:0-2649 GCA_035638295.1 Pseudolabrys sp. | reverse complement strand
GACATCGCACGCGTTCCGGTGATGGTCGATTCATCAAAATTTTCGGTGATGGAGGCAGGCCTCAAGTGCCTGCAAGGCAAGTCGGTCGTCAATTCGATTTCGCTCAAGGAAGGCGAGCAGGCCTTTATCGAACATGCCCGCACCGTCCGCCGCTATGGCGCGGCGGTCGTGGTGATGGCATTCGATGAAAAAGGTCAGGCCGATACGCTCGAACGCAAGGCGGCTATCTGCAAGCGCGCTTACGACATCCTCGTGAATCGCGTCGGATTCCCGCCCGAGGACATCATTTTCGATCCAAATATCTTTGCCGTCGCGACTGGCATGGATGAGCACAACAGTTACGGCATCGCCTTCATCGAGGCCGCGCGCGCAGTCCGCAAGGATCTGCCGCACGCACATGTTTCGGGAGGCGTGTCGAACCTGTCCTTTTCGTTTCGCGGCAACGAGCGGGTGCGTCAGGCGATGCACTCGGTGTTCTTGTTTCACGCCATCAAGGCCGGCATGGATATGGGCATCGTCAACGCCGGCCAGATCGCGGTCTATGATGATCTGGATCCGGAGTTGCGCGAGGCTTGCGAGGATGTGGTGCTCAACCGCCGTCCCGGTGCGGCCGAGCGCTTGCTGGAACTCGCGAAAAAATTCCAGGGCGGCGGACAGGAAGCGAAGGAAATTGATCTGGCGTGGCGCGACCAGCCGGTCGAGAAACGCCTGGCGCATGCGCTGGTGCATGGCATTACGGACTTCATAGAAGCCGATGTCGAAGAGGCACGCACGCGCGCTAAACGACCACTTGAGGTGATCGAAGGTCCGCTGATGGAAGGCATGAACATCGTCGGCGACCTGTTCGGCTCGGGAAAAATGTTCCTGCCGCAGGTGGTAAAATCCGCGCGCGTCATGAAGCAGGCGGTCGCCTATCTGATGCCCTACATGGAGCAGGAAAAAGACGGCCGGCAGCACGGCGGCTCAAATGGCAAGATCGTGATGGCCACCGTCAAGGGCGACGTGCACGACATCGGGAAGAACATCGTCGGCGTGGTTCTCCAGTGCAATAATTACGAGGTCGTCGATCTCGGCGTAATGGTGCCGGCGGCCAAGATTCTTGAAACCGCGCGGACGGAACGGGCCGATATCATCGGCCTGTCTGGGCTGATCACCCCGTCCCTCGATGAAATGTGCCACGTGGCTTCCGAGATGGAGCGGCAAGGTTTCGAGTTGCCGCTGATGATCGGCGGCGCCACCACCAGCCGTGTCCATACGGCCGTGAAAATCCACCCCAATTACAAGCGCGGTCAGACGGTCTATGTGAACGACGCGAGCCGCGCGGTCGGCGTGGCGCAGACGCTGATGTCAGTTAATGCCCGTGCCGGCTACGTGGCCGAGCTGCGTGGCGAATACGCCCGCATCGCGGCAGCACATGCGCGCGCGCAAGAAGACAAGGCGCGCCTTCCGCTTGCCGCAGCGCGCGCGAATGCTCTCAAGCTCGATTGGTCGGGCAGCTACGTGCCGCCGGAGCCGAAATTCATCGGAACGGAAGTACTCGGCGATTACCCGGTGAACGAACTGATCGACTACATCGACTGGACGCCGTTTTTCTCCACTTGGGAGTTGTCGGGCAAATTCCCGGCGGTTCTCGACGACGCCAAATTTGGTGAGGCCGCGCGCTCGTTGTACGAGGACGCGCGGGCGATGCTTGACAAGATCGTTGACGAGCACTGGTTCAAGGCCAGCGCTGTCTTCGGCTTCTGGCCTGCCAATGCCGAGGGCGACGACATTCTTGTTTACGGCGACGAAGAGCGGGATGAACCGGTCGCTGTTCTGCACTCGCTGCGCCAGCAACTCTCAAAACGCGAAGGACGCGCCAATGCGGCGCTCAGCGATTTCATTGCGCCGCGCGAGAGCCGGCTGGCGGATTATATCGGCGCCTTTACCGTCACAGCCGGCATCGGCGAGGACGAAGTGGCCGAGCGCTTCAAACGGGCCAACGACGATTACTCGGCAATCATGGTGAAGGCGCTGGCCGATCGGCTGGCGGAAGCGTTCGCCGAGAGACTACATCAGCGCGTGCGCAAGGAATTCTGGGGCTACGCAGCGGACGAGACATTCAGCAACGAGCAGCTCATCGCCGAGAAGTATCGCGGCATCCGCCCTGCACCGGGCTATCCGGCGCAGCCCGACCACACCGAAAAGAGCACGCTGTTCAGACTGCTCAAGAGCGAGCGCGTCGGCGTGAAGTTGACTGAAAGCTATGCAATGTGGCCAGGCGCGGCCGTATGCGGGGTCTATTTCAGCCATCCGCAGAGCGCCTATTTCGGCGTCGGCAAGATCGAGCGGGATCAGGTCGAGGACTACGCGCAGCGCAAGAGTTGGACCGTCGCAGAATGCGAGCGCTGGCTCGCGCCGATCCTGAATTACGACGCGCATTCTTCGCCGAGTATCGTGGCCGCGTGAACGAAACGAAGTGCAATCGAAAAAATCAAACACCGGAGAGCGTGCGTGGCTCTCCGGTGCTGTAACTGTCTTCCGGGTCTGTTCCGGTATTTTTGGTTAGCGTGTCGTCGGCCTCCTGAACTCAGAATGCTCCGAGCAAAATCGCGCCAACGAAAGCAAACACGGCGCATACAGCCAGCACATCGAGCTTCAAGGCAAGGT
>DASRAF010000514.1:0-29911 GCA_035638295.1 Pseudolabrys sp. | reverse complement strand
GCCTTCACCGCTTTTTCCAGCACCGGCGTGAGCTGCTTGCAGGGTCCGCACCACGGGGCCCAGAAATCCACCAGCACCGGCTGGCGTTTGGATTCCTCGATCACGTCCTTCATGAAGCCTTGTGTGGTCGTATCCTTGACCACATCGGCCGCCGTCGCTGTCGCCGCCCCGCCGTCTTGCAGCATCGTGTCTCGCCCTATCCGGCCATCAGCGGCCGCACTACCAGAGTTCCTGGCGGATTAGATGGGTTATCCGGGAAGGTAATGCAATCATCAAGGCGGGGTCGAGGCACCCCCCGAAAGACGCTCGATTCGCGGCATATGTCCCGTGGATTCGAGGAATTTCACGAGATCGTCACGATTGATCGACGTGGTCATGGTGTTGACCAGCGGGTGATAGTTCAGCGTCTCGTGCTCCATCATCGCGGCGTCGAGCACCACGGTCACGCGGCCTTGTGTATCGTTGATGACGCCGAACGGGGTGACCGATCCCGGCTCCACGCCCAGCACCTCGCGCATGAGATCCGAGGAACCGAACGAGAAGCGTCCATTGGCGCCGAGGCGGCGGTGCAGGCCCTTCAGATCAATCTCAGCATCTTCCGAAGTGACCACCAGATAGATGGCGTATTTCTTGTCACGCAAAAACAGGTTCTTGGTATGGCCGCCGGGAATTTGCCCGCGCAGATTTCGTGATTGCTCCACCGTGAACAACGGGGGGTGCTTCACCGTTGAATGCCTGATGCCGAGCTCATCGAGCGCGGCGAAGAGCTGGTCGGGCGTGGCAGGCATTGCGGGGCAATATTCCGGTGGGCGGCGTGTTAGTATCGCAGGGAACAGAAGAGGTAAAAGATGATGCGCGTCCTGTCGATCGCGGCACTCGTCATGCCGACGCAGGCCGCCGAGGGCCCTGGTGCGCAAACAACAATATTGGCACCGGCACGTTCGAGGCCCGCCAGCCCAATGTTTTGGCCGGGAATCGTGGTTTCTGTAATGTGAACCCCCCGCGGGGTCGGCCCCCCGCCAAACCAGCGCGCGCGGAAAAAGCGGGTCGTCCCCTAATGATTGAGCGTCTTTTGCCACGGTTGCATTGGGGCCGGGCTTTTGGCTATAGGTTCGGCCTTGGCGGCCGACATCGCTCGGTCATATATCAAACGGATGCGGGTGTAGCTCAGGGGTAGAGCACGACCTTGCCAAGGTCGGGGTCGAGGGTTCGAATCCCTTCGCCCGCTCCAATTTCTCGAGAGCAATAGAAGAAGAAGCTACGGCGGTATACGTCCGCCATAGGCCAACTAGTTCCCCTTAATGCCTGTCGCCTTGATGACGGCGTCCCATCGCTTCACCTCGGCGACAAGCTGCGATTTCAAGGCATCCGGCGTTGCAAGATTTTGAGCGACGGGCTCGGTGCCGAGACTGGCGAAGCGCTCGATCACCTTTGGATCCTTGAGCGCCGTCTGCAGTACGGCGACGAATTTGTCGGACACATCTTTCGACAGACCCTTTGGCGCCCACATGGCGTGCCATGCCGACACATCGAAGCCCGGGATGGCTCCGCTATCGAGCGTCGGCAACTGTGGAACCGACGGCACCTTGAACGTCGTCGTCACAGCGTAGCCTTTGATCTTGCCGGCGTTGATGTGGTTGGTCGTGTTGGTCGTCTGGTCGCACATGATATCGAACTGTCCGCTGAGCAGATCGTTCATGGCCGGACCCGTGCCGCGATAGGCGATGCCGTTCATCTGCACGCCAAGTTCCTTCATGAGCACCAGCGCGCAGAGGTGCGAAGCAGAGCCGATGCCGGCGTGACCATATGATCCCCTGGCTGCTTCGGACTTCATCCAGGCCAGAAGCTCCGTCACATTGTTCGCAGGAAAGGGCGTCTTGGATACGAGCGTCATCGGCACGTCGGTGATGCGGCCAAGATGATCGAAGTCGTTCACGACGTCGTATTTGAGACCGTCATAGAGCGCAGGTGCCGTGGCCTGACCGACGTGCCAGACGGCGATCGTGTAGCCATCGGGCGCAGCCTTGGCGACGCGCGCCATGCCGATCGTGCCACCGGCGCCGCCGACATTTTCAACAATCACAGTCTGACCGAGCGTACGGCTCATCGATTCAGCAATCAGGCGCGCAACCGTGTCGGTGGGGCCGCCGGCCGCTGCCGGGACGACGAGCGTGATCGGCCGCGTTGGAAAAGCACTTTGTGCCGATGCCGCATTTGGCGCGGCTGCGGTAGCCAGAGCGAATACACCAAGCAGCAGCGCGCGAATAAAGAAGCGCATAGATCCTCCCCCTCAGTTCAATCGTTCGTTTTTTTAAGAGTTACCTCTTTTCGCAGGCGCACGCAAAACGCGCTGCTGTCGCAGCGCGAGTTCCCAGGTGGGTCGCCGAAGTTTGATCAGCGTCAATGCAAGATTCCTGTTTCGCCCCAGAATGTTCGAAAGAGGGGGCGACCTATGCCGACAGAAACACTCGTTATTGTGCTCACGATTTCAGCAATCTTTGCACTCTTTGCCGGGAGCCTGGCCTGGGCGGATGTTTATTCGTGGAAGCCAAAAGCCCTAGGGCGACGGCGCGCTCAGTATCCGGCGGCGAGCGAGCCGCGCGTGCGCCTGTCGGCCGCGCCAACATAACCGTCGGCAGTGATCTCGATCGAGTTAGCCGAGGTCTGCGGCGGCGTCAGCACCACCTGGTAGCCGCGTTTTACCAGGCCCTCGAGGATCTCGGGGCTGATGCCCGGCTCGACGTAAAGCTCGTCAGGCTGCCATTGGTGATGGACGCGCGGCGCGCTGACCGCCTGATCAACCGCCAGATTGAAGTCGATCACGTTGGTGATGATCTGCAGCACGGTGCTGATGATCCGGCTGCCGCCGGGCGAACCCGTGATCAGGAACGGGTTGCCGTCCTTCATCACGATGGTCGGCGTCATCGACGACAGCGGCCGCCTGTTGGGCCCGGGCAGATTGGCGTTGTAGCCGACGAGGCCGTAAGCGTTTGCCGTTCCGGGCTTCGACGTGAAGTCGTCGAGCTCGTTGTTGAGCAACACGCCGGTGCCTTCGGCGACCAGCCCGAGGCCGTATGAGAAGTTCAGCGTATAGGTGTTCGACACGACGTTGCCTTCGCGATCGATGACGGAAAAATGCGTGGTGTTCTGGCCTTCAAAATCGGCCGGGTTTCCGGAACGGATTTCGGTCGATGGCGTGGCGCGCTGGCCGATCTGCGCGCGCAATTCGGCCGCGTATTTCTTCGAAATCAGCCCGGCGACCGGCATCTTCACGGCGTCGGGATCGCCCATGAATGTCGCGCGATCGGCGTAAGCGCGCTTCATTGCCTCGGCAATGATGTGCAGCGACTCCTCGCGGCTGAGCTTTGCAAGATCGTAGCCTTCGAGGATGTTGAGCATCTCGATCAGGTGCACGCCGCCAGAGGAGGGCGGCGGCATGGAGATAATGTCGTAGCCACGATAGGTCCCCCGCACCGGCTCGCGCAGGATTGCGCGATAATTTTTCATGTCATCGGTGGCCACGATGCCGCCGGCCATGCGCACGGCGGCGACAATCTTGTCCGCGACCGGGCCTTCGTAAAATCCTTTCGGTCCGTCGCTGGCGATGGCGCGCAGCGTGATCGCGAGGTCGGGCTGCAACAGGTCCTGGCCCGGCATCAGCACAGTGCCGTCGCTGTTGAGGAAAACCGGCGCGCTCGATCGCCAGCGCGCGATGCGCGGCTGCGCCAGCGGCAACGTGTCGGCGATGTCGTCGACGATCTCCACTCCGTTGCGCGCGAGCGTGATCGCCGGTTCGATCAATTCGGCGAGCGTCAGTTTGCCGGAGCCGTATTTTTCGTGCGCCAGCGCAAGACCTGCGACAGTGCCCGGCACGCCGACCGACAAGGCCGAGTCGCGCGATTTTTTCGGATCAGCTTCGCCGTTCGCATCGAGAAACATCTTCTCGGTCGCGGCCGCCGGCGCGGTTTCGCGATAGTCGATAGCGGCATCTTCGCCCGTCTTGCCGAGATGGATGACCATGAAGCCGCCGCCACCGATATTGCCGGCGCGCGGGTAAGTCACCGCAAGCGCAAAGCCGACCGCCACCGCAGCGTCCACCGCGTTGCCGCCGCGATCGAGAATTTCGATCCCGATGCGAGCGGCGCGCTGCTCCTGCGCCACCACCATGCCGTTGCCGGCCATAACCGTCTGCGCCGGTGTTATGACCGGCGAACGCGAGACCGGTGCCACCTGCGCGTAAGCTGTGGCGCCGAACATCAGCGCGATCAGGACGGTTACGGTGCGAACGAGCATCACGGGCCTTCTGTTGTCGTCCCCGTGGCGGGGACGTAAGGGTCACTAACCCATCAAAAGCTGCATAATTTAGGCCCGCGGTTATCGCGCCTGCCCGTGATAGACCGTATTGGGACGCATGTCAGTGGCCGATGCCACGCGGTTCGACATGTTGAAAAAACCCGTCACCGCGGAAATGTCCCAGATGTCGCGGTCGCTGAGCCCGACGCGGCGCAGCCGCTCGCGGTCGCCTTCCTCCACGCTCCAAGGCGAGGCGGTGAGCTTCACCGCGAAGTCGAGCATCGCCCGCTGGCGTTTGCTCAACCGCGCGACGCGATAGTTCATCACGAGATGCTCGCCGAGCAACGGATTGCCGGAATACTGGCGAACGGCGGCGCCATGCGCGGTCAGGCAGTAGTAGCAGCGGTTCTGCGAGGACACCGCCACAGCGATCATCTCACGCTCGAGTTTCGAGAGGCCGGAGTCGCCCAGCATTAGGTCGTTGTACATGGCAGCGAAGGTTTCCAGCTTGGCCATGTCGAAGGCGTAGGCGAGCAAAACGTTCGGCACGAAACCGAGCTTGTCCTGGCATTTCTTGAAATATGCAGCCATCGCCGGCGAGAGCTTCGCCGCCTCGAGCTTGAGGGCGATGATAGGCGCATCGTCGGGCGCCGCCGGATGCGCCTTTGCAGAATCGTGCCTGGTCGACGGTCTTTTTGCGGCGCCCTTGCCCCCTTTGATGGCGTGCAGCATCGGCTGGTTCGCTTTGGCTGATTTATCGGGCGCTTTACTGGGCGATTTACTGACCTTGGGCATTTCCCGTCCTTTGAATTTCAGCGTATCCGCCCGAAGACTACATGGTTCCAGGTAGCCGCGATACGACCCGCCGGGCAGCATTTCGTATTTCCCTTCAGAGAGTTAAATGCTGCGCGTGCAACGCGGTCCGACGCCTGTCACCGACGCGTCACCAATTGGTGTGTTGCTCTCGACGTTGCGCGGCAGAAGGTGAAAACTTCAAATGCGCCTCGACCGATTCCCTGAACACGCACGAGGTTCCATGGCCGTCGAACTTCCCGCCAGTGACGAGGAAAAAGCCGCCCGCAACGTGATCGAACTGGCGGGCGCGGCATTGGTGCGCCGTCGCCGCGATATCCCGGGCACATTCATCACGCAACTTTTCGGGCGATCCGTGCCGGAGGATGTCGTGCGCTACGGCGCTGACGACATCGTCGCGCTGGCGGAGCGCGCCTATGATTTTCTGTCCGAGCGCACGCCAGGCACCCCGAAAATCCGTTGCGAAACCGTGGCGCTCACGGCTTCAGGTGGGCGCAAGGCGGTTTCGGTGATCGAGATCGTCAACGACGACATGCCTTTCCTCGTCGACTCGGTGATGGGCGAACTTGCCGAACGACGGCTCGACGTACGTCTGGTCGCGCATCCGATGTTCGGCGTGAAGCGCGACAGCGGCAAACTGGTCGCGCTCAGCGCACACGATGCGCAAAGCAAGCGTGAGAGCTTCATTCATATCCACCTGGGTTCGGTCATCGGTGACGCCGCGCGTGAGGAGCTCTTGCCCGCGCTCGAGGTCGTGCTCGGTGAAGTGCGCGTGGCGGTGCACGACTGGAAGACGATGCGCGAACGCGTGGAGGCCATCGTCGCCGAACTAAAAAGCAATCCACCGCCGCTGCGGGTCGATGAGATCGCGGAGGCCGTTCAATTCCTGCAATGGCTTCTCGCCGACAATTTCACCTTCCTCGGCCTACGCGACTATCGCGTGGACGGGCAGGCGCTGGAACCGGATTTCAGAAGCGCGCTCGGCATCATGCGCTCGCGCGAATTGCGCGTGCTCAAGCGCGGCACCGAGCTTCTCGAGTTCACGCCGGAGATCATGGCGTTCCTGAAGGAACCGCGGCCGCTGATCGTTGCCAAGGCGAACATTCACTCGCGCGTGCACCGGCGCGCTTATCTCGACTATATCGGCGTGAAACGGTTCGATGCCGCCGGCAATCTGATCGGCGAACATCGGATCATCGGACTTTTTACATCCACCGCCTATACGCGCTCGGCGCACAGCATTCCGTACCTGCGGCGCAAGATCGCGGCGGTCGAGGCGCGCGCGGGTTTCGATGCAAGCAGCCATTCCGGCAAGGCGCTGGCGAACGTGCTCGAGCACTACCCGCGCGATGAACTCTTCCAGATCGACGAAGACACGCTCTACGGCTTCGCGCTGGCGATTCTGCAGCTCGACGAGCGCCCGCGCGTGCGCGTGCTTGCGCGGCACGACCGCTTCGATCGTTTCGTTTCGGTGCTGGTGTTCGTGCCGCGCGAACGCTACGACAGCGATATCCGCACAAAGATCGGCGCCTATCTGGCGCGTGCCTTCATCGGCCGCGTGTCGGCCTTCTATCCGTATTTCCCCGGCGAAGGGTCGCTGGTGCGCGTGCACTTCATCATCGGCCGCTCCGGCAGCGGTGCATCACCGGACGTCGATCGCGCGACGCTCGAGCGGGAAGTATCGGCGATCATCCGCACCTGGACCGACGGACTGAGCCGCGCGCTCGAACTGCTCAATCCGCCGGAGAAAGCGCGCGAGATTTTCAACCAATATCGCGATGCGTTCTCGGAAGGATTCCACGAAGCCTATGCGCCGACGGTTGCGGCCGGCGACATTCGCGTGGTCGAGGGGCTCTCGGAACAAAGGCCGCTCGGCGTCGATTTCCACCATCGGTTTGAGGAAGAACAACGCTCGGTCGGCCTGAAAGTGTGGAGTTTCGCGCGGCCCTTGCCGTTGTCCGAACGCGTGCCGGTGCTGGAAAACATGGGCTTTCGCGTGGTGGACGAGCGCACCTATCACATCGAGCCGCAAGGCGAGGCCGGCGCCTGGCTGCACGACATGCTGCTCGAACGTGCCGACGGCGGCACGATCGATCTCGACAGCAGCAAGGGGCGATTGGAAGCGGCGTTTCTCATGGTGATGCGCGGCATCGCCGAGAACGACGGCTTTAACGCGCTGACGCTGCAGGGTGGTCTCGCCTGGCGCGATGTCGCGCTGATCAGGACGGTATCGCGTTTCCTGCGCCAGATCCGCGTGCCGTATTCGCAGGACTATATGTGGGCCACGCTGGTGAAACATGCCGGCATTACCGCCGACATTGTCGAGCTGTTCCACGTGCGTTTCGATCCGCGGGCCGATGCCGCACGCCGCGCCGAGCAGAGCGGAATTGCCACGCGCATCGAGGAAGAGCTGCAGAAAGTCGAGAGTCTCGACGAAGACCGCATCCTTCGTCATTTCGTCAATGCAGTGCAGTCGGCAATCCGCACGAATTTTTTCCAATCGGAGAAAGATGGCCAGCTCAAACCGGTGATCTCCATCAAGTTCGAAAGCCGCAAGCTCACGGATCTCCCGCTTCCGCGCCCGCTCTTCGAGATCTTCGTCTATTCGCCGCGCGTTGAAGGCGTGCATATGCGCTTCGGCAAGGTCGCGCGGGGCGGTATCCGCTGGTCCGATCGGCCGCAGGATTTCCGCACGGAAATTCTCGGACTTGTGAAGGCGCAGCAGGTCAAGAACGCCGTCATCGTGCCGGTCGGCGCCAAAGGTGGCTTCGTGCCCAAGCTGATGCCGAAGGGAGCATCGCGCGATGTCGTGCAGGCCGAGGGTGTCGCTATGTACAAGATTTTCATTTCGGCGCTTCTCGACATCACCGACAACATTGGTGCGAACGGCAAGCTCATTCCGCCCGCGAATGTCGTGCGGCACGAAGGCGACGATCCTTATCTTGTGGTCGCTGCAGACAAGGGCACGGCGACGTTCTCGGATATCGCCAACGAGATTTCGGTCGAACACGACTACTGGCTCGGCGACGCATTCGCCTCGGGTGGTTCCGCCGGCTACGACCACAAGGCCATGGGCATCACCGCGCGTGGCACCTGGGAAGCGGTGAAGCGGCATTTCCGCGAAATGGATGTCGATATCGGCAAGACACCGTTCGACGTGGTCGGTGTCGGCGACATGTCGGGCGATGTCTTCGGCAACGGCATGCTGCGCGAGGATACGATTAGACTGCTCGCCGCATTCGACCATCGCGATATCTTCATCGATCCGGATCCCGATCCGAAGAAGAGCTTTGCCGAGCGCAAGCGGATGTTCGCGCTGCCGCGGTCGAGCTGGCAGGACTACGACAAGAGCCTGATTTCCAAAGGCGGTGGCGTCTATCCGCGGTCCTCGAAACAGATCAAGCTGAGCGCGGAAGCTCGCAAGCTCTTCGGTGTCGGTGAGACCGTGACCCCGCAGAAGCTGATGAAAGCCATCCTCAAAGCGCCGGCCGATCTTCTGTTCTTCGGCGGCATCGGCACTTATATCCGCGCGTCGAACGAGAGCGACGAAGCCGCCGGCGATCGTGCCAACGACGCCATTCGCGTCACCGGCGGCGAGATCCAGTGCAAGGTGATCGGCGAGGGCGCCAATCTCGGCATGACCCAGCGCGGTCGCATCGAAGCCGCCCAGCGCGGCATCAGGCTCAATACTGATGCGATCGATAATTCCGCCGGCGTCAACACGTCAGACCTCGAGGTCAACATCAAGATTGCGCTGAGCGGCCCGGTGCGCGCCGGCAGGCTGACGATGGAGGCCCGCAATGCATTTCTTGCGCAGATGACCGACGAGGTGGCGCAACTTGTCCTGCGCAACAATTATCAGCAGACGCTCGCTCTCTCACTGGCGCAGCGCCGTGGCCTCGAAGACCTCGGCTTCCAGCAGCGCCTGATGCAGACGCTTGAAGTGAGCGGTGAACTCGATCGTGCAGTTGAGTTTCTGCCCGACGAAGTGGCCATCGCCGAAAGGCGCAAACGCAATATGGGCCTGACGCGGCCCGAACTGGCGGTTCTGCTCGCCTATGCGAAACTGTCGCTCTACGCCGAGCTGCTCGACAGCCCAGTGCCTGACGATCCCTATCTCGGCCGCGAGCTCGAGCGCTATTTCCCGAAGGAAATGTCGAAGCGCTACCCGGACACGCTGCACGCACACCGGCTGCGCCGCGAAATCATCGCGACCCAATTGACGAATTCGATGATCAACCGCGGGGGCTCAACGCTGATCGTGCGCATTGCCGACCAGACCGGGGCGTCTTCTCCGGCGATCGCCGCCGCCTTTGCCGCGGTCCGCAACAGCTACGATCTGATCGATCTCAACAGCCAGATCGATGGCCTCGACAACAAGATATCGGGAAAGGTCCAGCTCGACCTTTACGGCGCCGTGCAGGACCTCCTGCTCGATCGCCTGGTCTGGTTCCTGCGCAACGTCGATCTCACGCAGGGCCTCGAGAAGATCATCGGGCATTACCGCGAAGGTATTGCGCAGGTCGCAACCGCGCTTGACGGCGCACTGTCGAAGTCGGCGACGAATGCGCGTGACGCGCGGGTGGCCGAGCTCGTCAACGCCGGCGTACCCGACGCGCTGGCGCGCCGGATCGGCAGTCTTGCCGTACTCAAGGCCGCGCCCGATATCGCGCTGGTGGCGAATCGCGCGGGCAAGCCGGTGGCCGAAGTGACCGCGACTTATTTCGCGACCGAGGCATTCTTCCAGCTCGATCGCGTCACCAATGCCGTTCCGAATATCGTGGTGTCCGACTATTTCGATCGGCTGGCGCTCGATCGCGCCCTCGATTCGATCGGCGACGCCGAACGCCGGCTCACCGCCGCCATGGTCGGCAACGGGCATGCCGGTGCCGGCGCGGTTGAGGAATGGGTTCGTCCGCGCCAGGCCGAAGTCGAGCGCATCCGCTCGGCGATCCACGAAATCGCGGGCTCGGGGCTCACGCTGTCCAAGCTGTCGGTCGCGGCGAGCTTGCTGGGCGATCTGGCGAAAGACTGATCAGCCGCGCGGCTAGTGCCTGAAGTGGCGCGTGCCGGTGAACACCATCGCAATATTGTGGGCGTCGGCAGCCGCGATGACCTCGTCATCGCGCATCGAGCCTCCCGGCTGGATGACTGCCGTTGCGCCAGCTTCGATCGCCACCAGGAGCCCGTCGGCAAACGGGAAGAAGGCGTCGGATGCGACCACCGAACCCTTGGTCAGGGGCGCGGGAAGCTTGAGCTCCTTTGCCGCGTCCTCGGCTTTTCGCGCCGCGATGCGTGCGGCGTCGACACGGCTCATCTGACCCGCGCCGATCCCGACCGTCGCACGGCCTTTCGCATAGACGATCGTATTCGATTTGACATGCTTGGCAACGCGGAACGCAAAACGCAGATCGGCAAGCTCGTCTTTGCTCGCGGCACGCTTTGTGACGGTCTTGAGTTGCATCTCGTCGACCACTGCATTGTCGCGTGATTGCACGAGCAATCCACCGGCGACGGACTTTACGGTTAGACCTTTGGCGCGTGCGTCGGGCAGACCGCCGGCGACCAGCAGACGCAGGTTTTTCTTCGCCGCTACGATCTTGATCGCTTCGTCGGTGGCGTCCGGTGCGATGATCACCTCGGTGAAAATCTCGGTAATGGCTTTTGCCGCCTCGGCATCGAGCTTGCGGTTGAGCGCAACGATGCCGCCGAAGGCAGATGTCGTGTCGCAGGCGAGCGCCTTGCGATACGCGTCGAGCAGAGTGTCCGCTTCCGCAACCCCGCACGGGTTCGCATGTTTGACGATCACACAGGCCGCCGTCCGCTGCGGATCGAATTCAGCAACGCATTCGTAGGCGGCATCGGTGTCGTTGATGTTGTTGTAGGAAAGCTGTTTGCCTTGCAGCTGGCGTGCGGTCGTCACACCAAAGCGTTCGCCGAGCGAGCGATAGAAGGCTGCGCTTTGATGTGGGTTCTCGCCATAGCGCAGTGCCTCGATCAGCTTTCCGCCGAAGGCGCGATAGTCCGGCGCGTCGTCCTGCAGTGTGTCGGCAAACCAGTTGGAAATCGCGGCATCGTAGGCTGCGGTCCGCGCATAGGCCTTCGCCGCCAGCTTTTTCCGAAGCTCCAGGGAGACCATGCCGCTGTGGCCTGCCAATTCGCCGAGCACTTTTTCGTAATCGGCCGGATCGACAACTACGGCCACGTCCATGTGGTTTTTCGCGGCAGCGCGGATCATCGCGGGGCCACCGATGTCGATGTTTTCGATGCAATCATCGAACGAAGCGCCTTTCGCGACGGTCGCTTCGAACGGATACAGGTTCACCACCAGCAGGTCGATCGGCTTGATGTGGTGCTCTTCCATCGCGGCGAGGTGCTCTTTGTTCCCGCGGATCGCGAGCAGTCCGCCGTGCACTTTCGGGTGCAGCGTCTTGACGCGGCCGTCCATCATTTCGGGCGAGCCGGTGAGTTCGGCGACGTCGACGACCGAGAGGCCGGCTTCGCTGAGTGCCTTTGCGGTGCCGCCGGTCGAAACCAGATCAACATTGAAGAGCGCGAGCTCTCGGGCGAACGGGATCAATCCGGCCTTGTCGGAGACCGACAGCAGGGCCCTCGTGATACGACGCGGATGGCTGCTCATGACGCACGAGCTAGCACATCAGGCAGGCGGAAGTGTATTCGCGACCGCGACCCATCACCGGGCATCCACAGCCATCGTCTAAAGTGGTAGTTCCGGCTCCTGTGCCCGGTCAGGGCGGGCCCCTGGCGCGGCGGGCGGCGTATGGCGGAAGCTCCAGCGCACGGCCGACGATTGGCCCGCGCGCCCGTAGACCACGATCTGCACGGTTCGTCGTGGACCGTCGGTGCCGGCCAGGAACACGCTTTCCTCAAGCTCGACTGCGTCGGCCAGGGTCGCGAAGGTCCATAGGTCGCGGTCGTGCAGCAGGAGTATCACGCCTCGCCCGTCGGCCAGCCGACTTGCCTTGATCGCGGGGTGCAGATGGAAGCGAATGGCGAATTCATCGGGGGCGTCGGCGGGAAGGGGCTGGCCGTCGGGCCCGGTGAAAGTGTCTTCACCGTCAAGCGCCCGGCCGTCGGGGCTGAGCCTGATGGCGCGCGTGTGCAAGACACCGCAGTCGCTGACGTATCCATCATGCGATGCACGCAGCGTTGGCGTGCCGGGCTCTCTTTCAATGCGCACATCGCGGGGGCCGGAAATGATGGGCATGCCTCCGAACAATTGTCGGATTGAAAGCGATTCAAGGAATCGGCACGACGATCGATCGTTGAGCGTAACCGTCGAATGCGCCGGCGTTGCCCGCGCGACTTGCCGCCAGTTCTCTTTGTTGACGGCGGGGAGACCGCAATTGACGACCAACCGGTGCTGTTTCCACGACAGCTCGAATGACAGACACCCGGCGTGTGCTTCCTGGCTCATTTCCATCGGCGGCGGAGGTCCGGTGTCCATCAGCAGCGCAGTCTGTCCGGCGTCGATGCGCTGGTAGCCGGAGTGCGGTGCATTCGACACGGGCGTCCCGCGCGCATCGTCATAGGCGAGCACCGTGGCAAGAAGATCGACTGGGGTCGGCCCCATTCCATTGAACTGCGCAAAGTTTCCATCGCCGTGCCGGAAGAAGCGCAACATCGGCATGGTGCGATCGATTGCGTTGTTCAACGCTTGCGGTGGCTGCAGTTGTCGTGCGGAAAACAATTGTCGCAGCGGTAGCAGATCTGCGAGCAATTCGATCAGCGAGCCTGGATTGCGGCTTACGTGCCCGCCGTCGGGCAGGACCTGCTTGCGCAATTCTTCGATGAGCCGGCGCACGTTGCCGCGCAGATACCCGGACTGTCCCTGCATGCAAAGCGTTGCATAGTTGAGTGCAATGATCCCCTGCAGGCGTGGCAGTCCTTCGCGCGAGTCGTTGATGTTGTGGCGCAGGTAACGTACCTGGCGCGACAGGCTGCGGATGAATCGCCGATAAAATCGTGCGTCCGCATCCTGCAGCACAAATGGCGCCTGGCTGAGCCAGCAGATGATGCGGCGCGACAGGATGTCGATGCGCCAGCCGGTGGAATGTCCGCCGCCCTGCACATTGATCCATTCGTCGATCAATGAACGAGCATTGGAGCGTGTGATCGCTGAGTCGGCGGCGCGGAGATGCCGCAGCCACACAAAGCTGAGCAAGGTGACCACCCACTCATCCGAAGGCGGCGTCATCTCAAAGGGGGACCTGCGGTCGCTAATCACCACCTTGCCGGCAAAGGCGAAACGACCGGCATAGATCTCGCTGGCTCGGGTTGCGTCAGCGGTGCGCAATTCCTGCGGCGCGATCAGCAGGCGGTCGGTTTTGGTCGAGCCAAACCGCCAGCGAAACAGGGGATGTGAGTTGAGTCCGCCGACAACGCTGTGAAATGCACGGCGCCCGATGAGCACAGAGAGCCTGGCCCGCTCCGCCACCGAAACCCGCATCGTCAAGCGTTTGTCTCCTGTCGCGCGTGCGAATCCGCACGCACGAACCACACGATAGCGAAGGGCCTGTAAAGGGCCAATACGCGTCAGAACCGCCGATCAAACCTCGCGTCGTGTAAGCCGTGCCGCATAGAAGCCGTCGAGTCCAGCCCAGCGCGGGTCGGGATCGGGTAATTGCTGCGGCAGGGTACGCAAATCGCCGTCGGTGGTAATGAATTCAGCGTGGCCGAACACCTCCTGTGCCGAAATGGGACTCCGCATCACGCGGGGATCGCGCGCAAGCAGCGTTTCGATCTGATTTTGACCCTCTTCCGGCTCCAGTGAGCAGACGCAATATACAAATGTCCCTCCCGGCTTCATCAGTTCGACTGCACGATCGATCAGCCGTTGCTGCAGAGCTGTGAGCACCGGAAGGTCCGCTTCGTTCTTGAGCCAGGGGATGTCGGGATGGCGACGGATCGTGCCGGTAGCCGAGCAAGGCGCATCGAGCAACACGCCGTCGAACAGTCCGCCTTGCCAATCCAGGGCGTCGGCCGCAACAGTTTCGGCACTGAGGGAGAGCCGCGCAAGATTCTCCCGCATGCGATTGAGCCGCACGGGCGACCGATCGACGGCGCTGACTTTCGCGCCGGCCAAAGCCAGTTGTGCAGTCTTGCCGCCGGGCGCCGCGCACAGTTCGGCTATGCTTTTCCCCTGGATATCGCCAAGCAATCGGACTGGCAGCGCCGCGGCCGCGTCCTGCACCCACCATGCACCTTCGGAAAATCCCGGCAGGAGCGAGATCGCACCATGGGCCAATGTGCGCACGGTGCCGGTCGGTAAGACGCGGCCGCGCAAGCGCTCGGCCCAGGATTTGGCATCCTGCTTTACCGTGAGGTCGAGTGCGGGTTCGTGTCCATTGGCGGTCGCGATCGCACGCGCGATGTCCGGACCGTAAGCTTTCTTCCAACGCTTGAGCAGCCATTCCGGCGTATCGCGGGTGCTGCCGTCGACCGGCTTTGTCGCAGCGCTTTGCGTTACCTTTCGCGACACGGCGTTGACAAGGCCCGCGTAACGCGCCGCGCGTCGGTCGGCCTGCGCAAGCCGTACTGACAGATCGACCGCTGCGTGATCAGGAACCTCAAGCCAGAGAATCTGCGCCGCACCGAGCAACAGGATGGTTTCAACCCGCGGCGCGTCGGAAGGAAAGCCCTTGTCGAGAAATCCCCCAACCAGGTGTCGCAGCGTCCCAAGCCGCCGCAAAACGGTTGCGACGAGCCGGCGCATCAGGGCGCGGTCGCGTTCGGCAAGTCCGGCTAAACCCGGATGTGCGCTTTTGCCCGAAAGAAGTTCGTCGAGTGCCGTTCGCCGCCGCAGAACGCCGTCGAGGATATCGGCGGCAATTCGTCGAGCGGCGAGGCCGGGAACTTCCGGCTGCGGGGAAGTGCGCGGACGCGCCATACCCGGATAGTTGCAGAAAAATTGTGTCCGCGCCGCGAACGGTCCCGAAAATATCGCTGTAACTCACAGATTCAGGTCGGTTCGCGCCGCTGATTTCGCCTTGCGCCCGATTTCGGCGACCTCAAGCCCCCGCTTTTGCCGTCTTTTTGTTTTGCCGGTTGTTGACGAGGTCATCGACCACGGCCGGGTCGGCCAAAGTCGAGGTGTCGCCGAGGTTGCCGTACTCATCTTCGGCAATCTTGCGCAGGATTCTTCGCATGATCTTGCCGGAGCGTGTTTTCGGCAGGCCCGGCGCGAACTGGATCAGATCAGGCGAGGCGATCGGTCCGATCTCCTTGCGCACCCATCCCACCAATTCCTTGCGCAGGTCTTCGGTCGGCTTTTCGCCCACCATCAAGGTGACATAGGCATAGATGCCCTGACCTTTGATGTCGTGCGGGTAGCCGACAACGGCGGCTTCCGAAACTTTCGGATGCGCAACGAGTGCGCTTTCGACCTCCGCCGTGCCGAGGCGATGTCCAGCGACGTTGATGACATCGTCGACGCGGCCGGTGATCCAGTAGTAGCCGTCTTCGTCGCGACGGCAGCCGTCGCCCGTGAAGTATTTGCCGGGATAGGTCTTGAAGTAGGTATCGATGAAGCGCTGGTGGTCGCCGTAGACCGTGCGCATCTGTCCGGGCCACGAGTCGATGATGCAGAGATTGCCGCTCGTTGCGCCGCTCTGAACCCTGCCTTCGGCATCGACGATTTCCGGCTGCACCCCGAAGAACGGACGCGTCGCGGAACCTGGCTTGAGTCTGATTGCACCGGGTAGCGGCGTGATGAGGATGCCGCCGGTTTCGGTTTGCCACCAGGTGTCGACGATCGGACAGCGATCGTCGCCGACCACGTGGTAATACCACTCCCAGGCTTCCGGATTGATCGGTTCACCGACGGTGCCGAGCAGACGCAACGACTTGCGCGACGTCTTTTTCACCGGGCCATCACCGCCCTGCATCAGGGCGCGGATCGCGGTCGGCGCCGTGTAGATAATGTTGACCTTGTGCTTGTCGCAAACCTCCCAGAAACGGGAGTTGGTCGGATAATTTGGCACGCCTTCGAACATCATCGAAATGGCGCCGTTGGATAGCGGACCGTAGAGGATATAGCTGTGGCCGGTGACCCAGCCGACGTCGGCGGTGCACCAATAGATATCGCCCTCGTGATAATCGAACACGTATTGGTGCGTGATCGATGTGTAGACGAGATATCCGGCGGAGGTGTGCAGCACGCCCTTGGGTTTGCCTGTCGATCCCGACGTGTAGAGAATGAAAAGCGGATCTTCCGCGTTCATTTCTTCGCAAGGACAGTCGGCGCCCACATTCTTCGCGATCTCGTCGTAATAAATGTCGCGACCGGACTTCATGGTGACCGCCGCATTGGTGCGCTTGACGACGATCACGGAGTTTACGCCGCCAACCTTGTCGCAGGCCGCATCAACGTTTGCCTTCAGCGGAATCTTGCGGCCGCCGCGGACGCCTTCATCGGCGGTGACGACCAGATTAGATTTACAGTCCTGGATGCGTCCGGCAAGGGAGTCGGGCGAGAAGCCGCCGAACACGACTGAATGGACGGCGCCGATGCGAGCGCAGGCTAGCATGGAAATCGCAGCCTCGGGAATCATCGGCAGGTAAATGGTGACGCGATCGCCTTTCTTGACACCGCGCGACTTCAGCACATTGGCGAAGCGGCATACTTCGGCGTGCAGCTGCTTGTAGGTAAGCTTTTTGTCGTCCTTCGGATCGTCGCCCTCCCACAGGATGGCCGTCTGGTCGCCGCGCTTGGCAAGATGGCGGTCGACGCAGTTGTGGCAGACGTTCAGCGTGCCGTCCTCGAACCATTTGATCGACACGTTGCTGGGGTCGTAGGAAGTGTTCTTGACCTTGCTGAACGGCTTGATCCAGTCGAGGCGCTTAGCCTGCTCACCCCAGAAACCGTTCGGATCCTTGACCGATCGCGCGTACATTTCCTTGTACTTGGCTTCGTCCACGTAGGCGCGTTTCCGCCAATCGGCCGGAACGTCATAGATCTTGTCCGACATAGAGCTTCCTCCCGGCCCACCCACTACGCGGAGGGCGCATTATTCGTTTCCGCTTTGTGGCCGTATTATGCGACGGTGCCCGCGCGACCGACAAGGCACGGATTGCCCCTACTTTCGCGGTATTCCCTGGCCCTTACGGGCCCCACCAACCGACTGTGGCGCCGATGATGACAAAGGCACCGAGCCAGCCGACGCCGTCGATGACCGTGAGCATGAAGCGACGGCCCTGAAAAGCGTTGTTGGTCGCGATCGTGGTCAGCACAAAGCCGAACCAGCAGAAGAGGGCCGAGATAATGCCGGCGCGCAGCGTAAACGCATTCAAGTGCAGGAGGATGCCGTAGAGCACCCAGGCAATGATGATCTCGCTGACAAATACAATGACAAACGGGGCACCCTTGGCGATGCCGGATTTGGCGTTCTGTTCGGCTTTACATTGTTCAAGGGTTTTGCCTTGCGCAGTCATCCAAGGCTTGCCGAGCGCCGTATAGTAAGCACCGCCGAAAATCCAGGCAGCCACGGCGGCGATCAGGATCGAGCCGAGATTGGCGGCGTGCGAAAAGCCCATTGCCCCCTCCTTATTTCAAGCCACCCATTTTACAGACGAGTTTCCACTGCGCGTCGGTGACCGGTTGCACCGACAGACGTGCATATTTGACGAGCGCCATGTCCTTGAGCTTCGGCTCCGCCTTTATGCTTGCGAGCGTGACGGGTTTCGGCAGTGGCTTGTCGGCGATGGTCGTAACGGCGACCCATGGTTCGCCTTTTCCGGCGCTAGGATCGGCAAACGATTCACGGATCACTTCGCCGATGCCGACAACCTGCTTCTCTTCACCGGTGTGATAGAAAAAGAATTTGTCGCCCTTTTTCATCTCCTTGAGGTACCGGCGCGCCGTGAAATTTCGCACGCCAGTCCAGGCTTCTCCCTTGGCGCCGCGCTTGAGCTGGTCGTCCCAGGAATATTCGTCGGGTTCGGTCTTAAGCAACCAATAGGTCATGGCTTTCATTCCGATTTGAGCGGGCGTGCAAGCAAGGACTCGATCGCGTCATCGACGCTCATTTTTCCAGACAAGACTGCGGCGACGGCGCCGGCGATCGGCATTTCCACGTTTCTCTCTCGCGCCATTTCCAGCAACACAGGTGCGGTAAAAACCCCCTCCGCCAACTTACCATGCGCAGCGGTGTCCGGCTTCTCGCCTTTGCCCAGCGCGACACCACAGGAGAAGTTGCGCGACTGTGGCGTTCCGCACGTGAGAATAAGATCGCCGAGTCCGGACAGGCCCATCATGGTTTCGGTCTTCGCACCGCAGGCTTTTCCGAAGCGCACCAGCTCGGCAAAGCCACGCGTAGTTAAAGCCGCAAGCGCGCTCGCGCCAAGCGCTTTGCCGGTGACGATACCCGCGGCAATGGCAAGAACATTTTTTGTCGCGCCGCCCAGCTCCACGCCGCGGACATCGGTTGAATGGTAAGGACGGAAGGTGCCGGCGTTCAATGCTTGTGCGAGCGCGAGAGCGATTTTTCCATCACCTGCAGCGATGGTGACCGCTGTCGGCAGGCCTCGCGCGACATCGGCGGCGAAACTCGGCCCCGACAAAATTGCCGGCAACGAGCGCGGCGCGCACTCGGCGATGATCTCGGTCATGAATTTGTGTGTGCCGTGCTCGATGCCTTTCGCGCAGGCAATCAGTGGGGTGTTTTTCGACAGCGATGGTGCCAGCGATGTGATCACCGATCGCATGGCCTGCGCCGGGACCACGACGAGAATCGCCTCGCTGCCGGTTGTCTCGTCAAGCTTACGCGTAACCTTGATGGTTTCGCTCAGCCGTACACCGGGCAGGAACCGGCTCTCGCACTTCTGTGCCAGGCTCGCGGCGTTGTCCGCGTCGTGTTCCCAAAGCACGACGTCTCGTCCCGCGCGCGCGCAAGTGAGGGCCAGTGCCGTTCCCCAGGCGCCTCCACCGAGCACCGCGATGCGTTGAATGGTCATGCGTTGCCGCCGTCCTTCTATTTGTATGCCGCAGTGCGCCGCAGTGCACCCTCGGCGGCGGCGATTTCGTCGAGCGGCCAGCGCGCGCGCGGCGCGGTATCCAGAGCATCGTTCAAGCCAAGCGCGAGTCGCTCGCATCCGGCCCAGGCGATCATCGCACCGTTGTCTGTGCAAAGCTCCGGTGGGGGCGCGACCAAAGTTGCTCCGACCTCGAAGGCAAGGCGGTTGAGGACCTTCCGGATCGCCTGATTTGCAGCAACGCCTCCGGCCGCAACCAGTGCAGTCGGTGCTCCAAAGCGGGCACGGAACAGTATCAGGCCCGCCCGCAGCCGGTCGAAGACGACGTCGACGATTGCCTGCTGGAAGCCCGCGCAAAGATCGGCGACATCCTGATCGCTGAGCGGAGCGACTTTTTCCGCTTCAAGGCGCAGCGCGGTCTTCAGTCCCGAGAGCGAAAAATCGGGATCCTTGCGACCATGCATTGGACGCGGCAATCGGAAACGCGTTGCATCGCCGCGGGCAGCTTCTTTCTCGACCTGCGGTCCGCCCGGAAAACCAAGGCCAAGCAGCTTGGCGGTTTTGTCGAAGGCCTCGCCAATGGCATCATCCTGCGTCGTGCCAAGGCGAACGTGATCGCCGACGCCGCGAACAGCTAGGATCTGGGTATGCCCCCCGGAGGCGAGGAACAGACAATATGGGAATGCCGTTCCGTCTGTCAGCCGCGCCGTCAAGGCATGCGCTTCAAGGTGATTGACGGCAATCAAAGGTTTGTTCTTCACAAGCGCGATCGCCTTCGCGGTGGTCAGGCCTACGATCACGCCGCCGATAAGCCCGGGTCCCGCGGCTGCGGCAATTCCATCGACCGCATCATAGTCGCGGCCCGCCTGCCTCATGGCGTCGGCGATCACGACGTCGAGCGCTTCCACGTGGGCGCGCGCTGCAATCTCCGGCACTACCCCGCCAAATGCAGCGTGCTCGCTGACTTGCGACAACACAACATTGGACAGAATTCTGCCGCGGCCATCCTCCAATCGTTCAACGACCGCGGCGGCGGTCTCGTCGCACGTCGTCTCGATGCCGAGGACGATCATCAAATCCCTCATTCCCATGCCCGGTCGGGCGAGGTGACGGCGGGCGAAATAATAGCTAGTCCTGACCGCTGGGCCGACCCCCCGGTCGCCTAGCATCGCGAGGTAATATGGCGCAATCCACAGCCTCCCTGCGCATCGGTACGCGCGGCAGTCCGCTCGCCCTGGTCCAGGCGCGCGCGGTACGGGCTCGATTGGCCGCGGCTATGGGCGTGGAAGAGGACGGGATTAGACTCGTCGTCATCCGGACGACCGGCGACATCATTCAGGATCGCACGTTGGCGGAAGAGGGCGGCAAGGGCCTGTTCACGAAAGAAATCGAGGAAGCATTGCTGGCCGGCCGTGTCGATCTTGCGGTGCATTCGGCGAAAGACATGCCGACGGTGCTACCGGGCCGGCTGATTTTGGCGGCGTGTCTCGAACGTGAGGATTCGCGCGACGTGTTCATCAGCCGCAAGGCGCGTTCGCTCGCCGAACTGCCGAAAGGGGCAAGCCTTGGCACCGCATCGCTGCGTCGTCAGGCGATCGCCATGCGCGCTCGGCCGGATCTGCGTGTGATGCCGCTGAGGGGCAATGTCGAGACGAGGTTGCGCAAGCTCGATGCGGGAGAAGTCGATGCTACGCTTCTTGCGCTCGCCGGACTCAGACGCCTTGGACTGACCGAGCACGCCACCCATGTAATGAGTGCAGACGAATTTCTTCCAGCCGTCGCGCAAGGCGCGATCGGCATTGAGACTCGCGACGACGACAAGCGTGTACGCGACATCCTGGCACGCGTCGATCATGCCGACACGTCTACGGCAGTTGCCTGTGAAAGGTCTTTCCTCGAAGCCCTCGACGGCTCCTGCAAGACTCCGATCGCGGGTCACGCGACGATTGCCGGCGACGCGGTGCAGTTTCGTGGATTGATCGCCCGGCCGGATGGCAGCGCCGCGCACGACATCGCCGGTACCGGGCATCGCAAAGATGCGAGTATCATCGGTCGCGAGGCCGGACGCGAACTCAAGCATCGCGCCGGACCCGGATTTTTTGATTGAACCATGCGTGTCGTCGTGACCCGCCCGCAGGCTGACGCCGAACGCACCGCGGCCGCTCTGCGCGCGCGCGGTCACGACGTGCTGGTCACGCCATTGATGCGCGTGGAACCGATTGCGGTTAATCTCGATGGACAGTGGAGTGCGCTCGCCATCACCAGCGCGAACGCGCCAAACGCGATTGCCCGCAATCCGGCGCGCGACATGCTGGTCAAGCTCCCGTTGCTTGCCATCGGCAGGCGGAGTGCGGAGGCGGCACGACAAGCCGGGTTCACGGACGTCACGTCGGCCGATGGCGATGTGCGTGAACTCGTCCGACTGATCGAAGCAAGCCGCCGCAAAAGTGAAGGACCCGTGCTCTATCTCGCCGGGCAAGATCGTGCCAGCGACCTGGTTGGGGAACTGTTGGAACGGGGAATGGCCGTTGAAATGCGCGTGGTCTACCGCGCGGTCACGATGCCACTGCCGGAGTCACTGATCGACGCGCTCAAGGCCGGCGAAGTCGATGCCGTGCTGCATTTTTCGCGGCGCAGTGCAGAGAACTATGTGGCTGGGGCAAAGAGCGCGGGTGTCGTGGGTCCAGCGCTTGCGGTACGGCATCTTTGTCTGTCGGCGCAGGTTGCCGAACCGCTAGCCGGCGCCAGCCACATCATGATTGCTGCTCGCCCGGACGAAGCCACGCTGATCGAATTGGTGGCGGCAGGGTCTGCGTGATTACTGGTACATATGCGTTATTTGCGTTATTTCCTGCCTGCAAATTGAGCCGATTCGCCGAGGTAAACGCGCATGGCCGATAAGCCAACGACACCGAATCCCGCTGGAGGCGGCCGCCGCAAGCGCACGGCGCCGACGATCGATCTGAAAGCGACCGAAGTATCGACGACGTCCCGGGCGCCGGATGCTGAAACAGACGAAAAGCCTGATCAGACCTCGCAAGCACGTGCTGCCGACACACAGCCCGAAAGTCAGCGCGAGCCCCGCGCGGCAGGCACTGGTGCCTGGTCCCCGCAAGACGGAGCGGCGCTGTGGCAAATGCTGGCAGCGGGCTGTGCGGGCGCGGCCGTCATGACGGGAGTGCTTCTTGCTCTTTGGTTCGGTGGGTTTCTGCCGGTTCACAATGGGGAAACGACACGCGTGGATTCAACCGCGACCGCGGCATTAAACGACCGCGTCGCAAGAATCGAAGCCGCGACCGCGCGACCGCAGACGCTCGATCCGAGCGTGTCGGAACGGCTGTCTGCCGCGGACAACACCATGAAGTCGCTCGGCCTCGCGCTGACAGCGCTTACCAAGCGCAACGATGAAACCGCTGCCGGAGCGGCGGAAGCCCGCGCACGCGCGGACGCCGCAGAGAAAGCGGTCGCGCAATTGCGTGCCAGGATTCAGGACGTCACGAAGAATACTGCCGACGGGCTATCACCCGCCGAAGTCGACGTCGTCCAAAAACGCATTGCCGCACTTGAGCAGGTCGCCAAAGCCTTACCGACAGACAATGCCGCGAGACTTGCGCTGAGCGCCGCTGCGTTGCGCGATGCAGTCTTGAGCGGCGTGCCATTTGTCGTAGAACTCGATGAAGTGAGGACTCTCGGCGCCGACGAAAAAGTTCTGGCGCCGCTGGCGTCCTTTGCAAACAGTGGCACGCCGACAAACGCGGCACTGGCGCAAGAACTGCGCGCGCTGATTCCGGCGCTGATGAAATCTTCCGGTGCACAGGCACCGACCGGTTTCCTGGAGCGACTGGAAGCCAACGCCGGCAAGCTTGTGCGCATCCGTCCCGTCGATGTGCCGGCTGGCGATGATGCGTCCGCCGTGCTGGCGCGCGTCGAGGTTGAAGTGGCGCAAGCCGCAATCGATGACGCCATCATCGATCTCGGCAAGCTTGATGCTACAAAGCGCGCGCCGGCGCAGGATTGGCTCAGAAAAGCGCAGGCCCGGCAGGCTGCGTTCGCTGCCGCGCGCCAGTTCGCGAGCGAAGCCACCCACGCACTTGGCAAGCGATGAGGCCGGGATGACCCGTATCATCCTTTTCCTGGTGTCGCTCGCGGTGATCGCAGCAGGCGTTGGCTGGATCGCCGATCGCCCGGGCGAGGTTTCCGTCACGTGGATGGGCTACCGGATTGAAACCTCGCTGATGGTGGCTTTCTTCGCCGTCGTTGCGCTGGTAGTCGTACTGATGACGGTCTGGTGGATCATCAGCGTCATTTTGCACTCGCCCGAATATGCATCGCTCTTTTTCAAGCATCGCCGCGTTGCCAAAGGTTATCTCGCGGTCACGCGCGGATTGATCGCGATTGGCGTCGGCGATTTGAGAGTCGCGCGCAAGGCGGCCGAGGAGACCGCGCGACTTTCGCCGCGCGATCCATTGGCATTGCTGTTGGGTGCGCAGTCGGCGCAACTGGCCGGCGACCGCAGTGGCGCGGAACGTGCCTTCCGCGCGATGACCGCGCGCGATGACACGCGTGCCTTGGGGCTTCGCGGACTCTATATCGAGGCGCAGCGGCGCAACGATCTGGAGGCGGCGCGGCGCGCGGCCGAAGAGGCAGCCAAGTTGCGGCCACCGGTCGCATGGGCGGGGCAAGCCGTCCTCGAATATCGCTGCGCGGCCGCCGACTGGGCCGGGGCACTCGATGCGCTCGATTCCATGAAAGGCGCGCTCGCAAAACCGGACTATCGGCGCAAGCGTGCGGTTCTGCTCGCTGCCCGTGCGCAGGAGCTTGAGGACACTGATCGCGACTCGTCACGCGCATTGGTGCTCGAGTCGGTCAAGCTCGCACCGGACCTGGTACCGGCGGCGGCGCTGGCGGGCCGGCGCCTCGCGGAGGCCGGCGATACGCGCAAGGCACGAAAAGTCCTGGAAGCGGCGTGGGCGGTCAATCCGCATCCCGATCTCGCCGAGAGCTACGCGGACCTGCGGCTCAGTGACAGCGCGAGAGAGCGGCTTGCCCGGATGCAGAAGCTTGCCGGAAAGGTCCCTGACCAGATCGAAGGCGCATTGGCGGTCGCGCGTGCCGCGCTTGATGCGCGTGAGTTTGCGGCGGCTCGCGCGGCGCTCGCGCCGCATCTGTCGACCCCAACACGTCGCGTCGCGACTCTGATGGCCGAAATCGAGGAAGCCGAACATGGCGACGAAGGGCGCGTGCGCGAATGGATGATGCGCGCCATGCGTGCGTCGGGCGATCCGGTCTGGACCGCGGACGGCGTTGTGTCCGACCGCTGGCTGCCCGTGTCGCCGAACGGACGGCTCGACGGGTTCGAATGGAAGGTCCCACTTGCGGAAATCGGTGTCACACGTCCTGTCATTGAGGTCTCGCCGCCGGCCGCCGAATCGATCCCGATCATCGCGCCGGAGTCGAAAGCTGAGCCTCCGCCGGAGCAGCCGCCAGGAAAGCCGCCCAGGATCGCGAAGTCCCGGCCGCCAGAAAAATCCAAGCCGGTTGAGCCCATTATCCCCTTGGTGCATGCGCCCGACGATCCTGGCCTTGATTCGGGTCTCGACCGCGATCCAGCGCCTGAGAGTTCGACGCCTCCCGCCAGCGATGCGTGGCAGCGACTGCGCCAACTGTTCCGCTAGGCGCTAATAATGCCGTATTGCTTGCCAACAGGGGTCTGCGCCGATATCAGTGGCGCGGTTTCAGCCGGCGTAGCTCAGCGGTAGAGCATCCGCTTCGTAAGCGGGTGGTCGGGGGTTCAAATCCCTCCGCCGGCACCAGCCCTGACTCTCAATTCGGTCGCCATAACCCTGTTGTAAGTCGTTCACTGGGCCCGCGCGCGGGCCTTCATTCAATTGCTTGATATAGTGCTATAATTTATGATCGTTTCCTGAGGGCTAGTTGGGGGCGTGAGGACCGAGTCGACGAATAAGATCTGTCATTCTCCCGCGCCAATAACGTAAGATTGGGTAATACGGTAGAGTCATACTATGGCCAAACCTGCTGTGATTCTCGTAGGTGCTGATAAAGGGGGCGTCGGCAAGACGACTGTCGCGCGCACCCTGATCGATTATTTCGGCGCACATCAAACGCCGACTCGTGCCTTCGACACCGAGTCGCCACGCGGGACGCTCAAGCGGTTTCATCCCGAACTGACCGAAGTCGTGGATGTGGCGTCGGTCTCCGATCAAATGAAGATCTTCGACACTCTCGGCAGCGCCGATGCGAAGGTGACGGTGATCGACGTGCGCGCCGGTTTGCTGTCTTCAACCTTGCAAGCGCTGACTGACATCGGATTTCTGGAGTCGGCCAAGAAAGGCCAGATCACGTTCGCGGTCTTTCATATCCTCGGGCCGTCCATCGCTTCGCTCGAGGAGATCGCCGAAACCGCGCGCGTGATGGGCGATGCCAACTACTTCCTTGTCAAGAACTTCATCAACAACACCACGTTCTTTGACTGGGATCCGGCGACCTACAATTCGTACTTCAAGCGGATCAAAGGCGCAGAAGAAATCACCATTCCTAAGCTGAACGAGATGGCGTACGAACAGGTGGAAGTGGCCAGCGTGCCGTTCGTCTCGTTTGTCGGCAACAAGGGCGCCAAGAACGAAGCCGCAAACTATTCCTTCGTTCTGCGCGGCTATGTTCGTCATTGGCTTGGCAATGTCTGGGGTGAGTACGATCGCGTAAAGCTGGTCGACCTTGTGGCGCCGAAGATGGAAAGCAACGTCCGTCAGGCTGCCGGCTAGCCCTTTCTCGAATGCGCCGTTGAGCGACGGCGTCCGGTCCGGTGATGTCATTCCGCAGCTCCATCACCATTGTCGCATCACCCCGCCCCCGCGTCGGCAAGACCTTGTTGGCCCGACTCCTTGCTGATTTTCATCAGCAGCAAGGCCGTGCTGTCGCGACGTTCGATCTCAATGCCGGCGACCAAACCCTCGAGCAATTTCTGCCGGCACAGACCGCGACGGCATCGATTCGCGACATCAACGGTCAGATCGCGTTGTTCGATCGTCTTGTCGCCGACGAAGATACGACGAAGGTCATCGATGTCGGTCATGAATCCTTCGAATCCTTTTTCGCCGTAACGCATCAGATCGGCTTCGTCGAAGAAGCCCGCAGTCGGTCCATTGGGGTCGCGATCCTTTTCACGATGACGCCGGACAAGACGTCGGTCGACGCCTATCGCAATCTGCGCGCCCGCTTCTCTCACGCGACGCTCGCGCCGGTCCACAATGAAATGCTTGGTCCGGCGCAGCACCGGGACAAATATCCGCTGGCGAGCGGCAGTCCCGTGGTGCGGATCCCGGTCCTGGCGCCGGGCCTGCGCAGATACATCGACACGCCTCCCTTTTCATTTGCCACCTCGCAATTGGCCGACGCTGTCGGCGTACCCATCAGCGCGCATGCTGAGATTCAGCGTTGGTTACGCCGGATTTACCTGGAGTTTCGGGAACTCGATCTCCGTATATTGCTGGCCGACCTGACATCCTCGATCCGGTTTGGCTCCTGACGCCGATCCCTGGAACCGGAACGCCCCTCGCGCGTTTCCTTGGCCGGACTTCCCCGGCGCAAATTTTTGCGCTTATGGAAGAGGAGGCGCGCTATGTGGATCACATTGTTCATGATCGTTATAGGCATCGCGGCGTGCTTCGCTCTTGCTGCGATGACCCTCGAATCACACGAGGGAAACGCTCGCTTCTGAGTTACGGGCTGGTACCAAACTCAATCGGGCGGCCGAAAGGCCGCCTGATTTTTTTCCGGGAGCAGTCCGTAGGGAACTTTGCAATAATGGGGTGGCATGCCATCGCCCCTGCTTTTGTCGAGGCGGTTTGCCCCGCTGTTCTGGTGCCAGTTCTTCGCGGCATTCAACGACAATTTTCTCAAGACCGCGCTGGTCTTCGTCATCCTGTTCCAGTCGGACAGGGCCGACTCGGAGGCGCTGATCACGCTTGCGAGCGCGGTCTTCATTGCGCCTTTCTTCTTTCTGTCCGCGTTCGGCGGCCAGCTGGCGGATCGCTACGACAAGGCGAAGGTTGCTCAACGGCTGAAGTTCGCCGAGATATTCATCGCGACGCTTGCCGTGCTCGGATATGCGCGATCGTCCTTGCCAACCCTCTTCGTTGCGTTGTTCGCATTCGGGGTTCTTGCGGCCCTGTTCGGACCGATCAAGTACGGCATTCTGCCGGACCACCTGCGACGCGAGCAATTGCCATCGGGCAATGCGCTGATCGAAGGCGCGACTTTTGTCGCCATTCTTCTGGGCACTATCGCCGCAGGCCTTGCGTCACGCGGGGGTGAGACCGGAACCTTTGCCATTCTTGTCATAAGCTTCGCGCTTGCTTGCTGGATGTCCGCTTTGCTCATTCCCGCGACGGGCGAAGGCGCGCCACAGCTGAAAATCGATGCCAACATTGCCGCCTCTACCGTCGCCATGATGCGACATTTGCATGCCGACTCGAGGCTGTGGTGGGGCGCGTTGGTCGTCAGCTGGTTCTGGCTTGTCGGCATTGTGGTGCTGTCATTGCTGCCTCCCCTGATCAAGACGCTGATCGGTGGAAACGAAGAGACCATCACCGCCTATCTCGCGCTGTTCTCGATTGCGGTAGGTGTCGGCTCCGGTCTTGCCGCGGCAATTGCGCGCGGGCACATCGTTCTCGGAACAACGATGGTGGGTGCCGTTCTGTTGGGCGCGTTTTCGCTCGACCTCGGCTTTGCCACTCTGGGCGCAACTCCGGCGAATACACCGCAGGGTCCCGCCGTCGTACTTGCATCGACACTCGGGCTCCGGGCCGCGATCGACTTGTGCGGTCTGGCAATCGCGGGCGGCCTGTTCATTGTGCCGGCCTTTGCCGCAGTCCAGGCCTGGAGTGGCGCGGATCGCCGCGCGCGTACAATCGCCGCCGTCAATATTTTGAACGCGGCGTTCATGACTGGCGCGACGATTCTGGTGGCAGTCATGCAGAAACTTGGCGCGACTGTGCCGGCGCTGTTCCTGTTGATCGGCGCAGCAACGCTCGCCGTGGCGTTCGCGATCTGGCGAACGATGCCGAAGGCCTGAGTCTACTTTCGCATCTTCAGCACGCGATCGACCATCTCGCCGGCAACGCCAAGATAGTTGGCCGGATCGACCAGGCGCTTGAGTTTCTTGCGATCGGCGTGCTTGCTGATCTCCTTGTCTTCGGCGAGCAGGTCGATCAGCGGACGGCCGGTTTTCACCACATCGCGGCAAATGTCGTAGACCAGATCGTGCGCCTTGTTGCGACCGAGTTCGGCAGCGAGCCCCATCATCACCGCTTCCGACATGATCAATCCCTTGGTGATGTCGAGGTTCTCGCGCATTTTCTTCTCGTTAACCTGCAGGCCTTCGATGAGGAACCGCGTCTGCGAGAGAGCGCCCGCGGATAACATGAAAATTTCCGGCAGTGCGATCCATTCGATTTCCCACGGGCCGGTGGACCGTTCGTGATCTTCCACCTGCGCGTCCAGCAATGCGGCAACCAGCTGACGCACCATTGCGGTCTGCGCGGTGATGTAGACGGATGAAATCGGATTACGTTTCTGCGGCATGGTCGAGGACGACCCGCGCCCCGCGTGGAATGGTTCGTAGACTTCCTCGACTTCGGTCTGCATCAACAGTTTGATGTCGAAGGCGATCTTGCCGCAGCTTCCGGTGACGAGGCCAAGGAAGCAGCCAACCTCCGCGATGCGATCCCGCACCGTGTGCCATGAAATCTCCGGCTGCCCCAGCTTGAGCTCGTTCATCAGCTCGTCCTGAACCTTCAGCCCGTCCTTGCCGAGCGAGGAGAGGGTGCCGGCGGCACCGCCGAATTCGCCGACCAAAACGCGGGGCTTCAGTTCCTTGAGACGCTGCTTATGGCGTTCGAAGGCGGCGAGCATTGTCGCCATTTTGTATCCGAATGTGATTGGCACGGCCTGCTGGAGGTTGCTTCGGCCAGCCATTGGCGTGTCGCGGTATCTTCTTGCGAGGGTCGCCAGGCCCTCGCAAATGCCGTCGATGTCCTTCTCGACGAGGGCCAGCGCCTCCCGGATCTGCATGATGGTTGCCGTGTCGGTGATGTCCTGAGTGGTGGCGCCCCAGTGCGACCATTCGCCGAGTCCGTCCTTGCACAGCTTTACCAGTTGTTGAACGACAGGCAGGACCGGGTAGCCAATCCTCTCAGTTGCTTCCTTGAGTTTCGCCATGTCGATCTTTTCGACCGAGCAATGGCGAACGATTTCGGTGGCCGCCTCCTTCGGGATGATGCCGAGTTTGGCTTGCGCGCGCGCGAGTGCCGCCTCGAAGTCGAGATATATCTGCACGCGGTTCTCGTCTGAGAACACGTTCCGCATTGCTTCGGTGGTGAATATGTCGCGGAACACCGCGGAATCGAGGATAGTGGCGGGCATTCGGGTTCTCCTGTCGGGCGCACGTTAGCGCTTCCCGCGCGGTGATCAACACGCGAGGCGGCCGTGTGAAGCGGTTGCGTCAGGGCGCTTTTCGGTCCCAAATGACGTGAATTCGTTTGCCGATGGGAGGCCTGCGATGACCGTGATGACCAAGCCGCAACAGAGCGTCCAGCTCGAGCCCGTACACCCGAAACCCGAGGAGGCGCACACCATGCCGTACGCCCCGGCAGTGCGGATTGTCGGGGCCTGCGATCTCATGTTCCTGTCGGGCGCGACCCCTTCGCCACTTTATCACAAACATCCTCACGTCGATGCCGAGCACGTGCACCCGCACTCGATCGAGGAGCAGACCACGCGGGCCATGGAAGCA
>DASRAF010000513.1:0-7556 GCA_035638295.1 Pseudolabrys sp. | reverse complement strand
CGAACGTTCCAGCGAGGCGGAGGCGCGTATCGATGCGCGCACCAGGCGCCTCGTCGCCGCTATCCGCGCACGCGCCGGAGGATTGGGCGGCATAGAAGATTTTCTGCACGCCTATTCACTGTCGACCAAAGAAGGTTTGGCGTTGATGGTATTGGCGGAGGCACTGCTGCGCGTTCCTGACGCCGCGACGGCCGATCGGCTCATCGAAGACAAGCTCAAAGCCGGCGATTGGACACGTCACGAAACGCGATCAACGTCCTTTCTGGTCTCAGCGTCTGCCTGGACGCTGGGTGTCACAGCCCGCGTCATTCATCCCGGCGAGACGCCGGAAGGCATTGTCGAGACGCTGGTCAAGCGGCTTGGATTGCCGACCGTACGCGCGGCCACCCGGCAAGCGATGCGGCTGCTCGGATCGCATTTTGTGCTCGGACAAACGATTGAAGAAGCGCTGTCGCGTGCCGGCTCGCATCGCGAGTTCCTGTATTCGTTCGATATGTTGGGCGAAAGCGCTCGCACCGGCGCGGACGCCCAAAGATATTTCGAATCCTATGCCGACGCGATCGATGAGATCGGCAAGACGGCGGGAAACGAGGCGCTGCCGAAGCGCCCCGGCATTTCCGTAAAGCTATCTGCCCTGCACCCCCGGTACGAAGCCTTGTCACACGACAGCGTACTCTCGGAGCTGACGCCCAAAATCCTCGAGCTGGCACAGCTTGCGAAACAGCACGAGCTCAATTTCACGGTGGATGCTGAGGAAGCGGACAGGCTTGAGCTGTCGTTCGATGTAATCGCAGCGGTATTGCGTGACTCGTCGCTCGCAGGATGGGACGGCTTTGGACTGGCGATCCAGGCCTATCAGAAACGCGCTGGTGCAGTGATCGACTGGGTGGCCGAGGCGGCAACCGCGCTCGATCGGCGCCTTATGGTTCGTCTCGTCAAAGGCGCTTACTGGGACACAGAGGTCAAGCGGGCACAGGAGCGGGGGCTCGCCGATTACCCGGTCTACACGCGCAAGGCGATGACGGATCTCTGCTATCTCGATTGCGTGCGCAAATTGTTGGTGGCGCGGCCGCGCGTCTATTCGCAATTCGCAACACACAATGCACTCACCGTGGCCTGCATCATTGAAGACGCAGGAGGGACTAACGGGTACGAATTCCAGCGGCTGCACGGCATGGGCGAGGCCCTCTACGAAGCCTTGCTCCGCGAACTTCCGGATCTGACGTGTCGCGTCTATGCGCCCGTCGGAGGCTACTCAGATCTGCTCGCGTATCTTGTGCGCCGGCTTTTGGAAAATGGTGCGAACTCTTCATTTGTATCGGTCGCAGCCGATCCTGCGGTTCCGGTTGAGTCCATTCTGCGCCGGCCACAAAGCTGGATCACCGACGCATCGCACGCAAGAAATTCGCACATTCCTCTGCCCCGCGATCTATTTGGCGCCACTCGGCGCAACTCGATGGGCGTCGAATTCGGGGATCGTGCGTCGCTTGAAGCCCTGCTGGCGGAAGTTCGCTCGGCGCCACAAGATACACAAGCAAGCGCGCTTATTGAGGGCGTTGCCGTTGCCGGCCGTGAGCGGCCGGTCAACTCGCCGATCGACGGCAAAATTATCGGTACTGTGCAGGAAAGCGATCAGGCCATCGTCGCGGCGGCACTTTCCACTGCTCAGGCTGCTTTTCCCAAATGGAGCGCTTCGTCGATCGAGAGTCGGGCGAATGTGCTCGAACGCGCTGGCGATCTGATTGAAAAGAATCGCGGCCGGCTGATCACGCTTCTGCAAAAAGAGGGCGGCAAGACAATCGACGATTGTGTTTCAGAGGTGCGCGAAGCAGTCGACTACTGCCGTTTCTATGCCAGTGAGGCACGTCGCACGCTCGCAACGCGATCGCTGCCGGGCCCGACGGGCGAGAGCAACGAGTTGCGCATGCGCGGCCGCGGCGTTTTCGTCTGCATCAGCCCATGGAATTTCCCGTTGGCGATTTTCACCGGGCAGGTTGCGGGTGCGCTCGCGGCCGGGAATTGCGTTGTCGCCAAGCCGGCGGAGCAAACGCCGCTCATCGCCTTCGAAGCCGTAAAGCTCTTGCACGCCGCCGGCGTGCCAGGTGACGTGCTCGGTCTTGTGCCAGGCGATGGAAAAGTCGGCGCAATGCTTACTGCCGACCGCCGGGTCGCTGGCGTTGCGTTCACGGGATCGACCGAAGTCGCACGGATCATCAATCGCGCTCTCGCGGCCAAAGATGGCCCAATCCCGCCGTTGATTGCTGAAACCGGCGGCGTCAATGCCATGATCGTCGACGGTACGGCACTGCCCGAGCAAGTGACCGATGACGTCATAACGTCGGCGTTTCGCTCAGCAGGCCAGCGATGTTCGGCTCTGCGACTACTGTGCGTGCAGGAAGACGTGGCTGACCGTGTGATTGAAATGGTCGCGGGCGCCGCGCAGGAACTCAAGCTTGGTGATCCCTGCGACGTTTCAACTCACATCGGTCCGGTGATCGACGGCGAGGCAAAAGAAAAACTCGATCGCTGGGTGACGGCCATGGAATCGCGTGGCGCCGTACTATTCCGGCTCGATGCTCTTTTCCCTGAAGGGGGAACGTATGTAGCGCCTGCCATCATTGAACTCGGCAGCGCCCGGGAACTAAAGGAGGAAGTATTCGGCCCGGTCCTGCATGTTGTCCGGTGGCGTGCAGGTGAGCTCGATCAGCTACTCGACGACATCGCAGCAAACGGCACCGCGCTCACCCTCGGTATCCATTCGCGTATTGACGAAACGGTCGCACGCGTCGCGCAGCGACTGCCCAACGGCAATGTCTACGTTAATCGGAACATGATCGGTGCCGTCGTCGGATCTCAGCCGTTCGGCGGTAGCGGCCTGTCAGGGACAGGTCCGAAGGCAGGCGGTCCTCATTATCTGGGTCGCTTCGCCGCAGAGCAGGTCGTGACAGTGAATACGGCGGCATCAGGCGGGAACGCGACGCTCCTCTCGGAAGATGATCGCTGAGACGGCGTTCGGCACCACTCAGCCGGCATTTCGGCTGAAAACGCCGCTTTTTGGACCTATTTCCTCTATTAAACGGGCGATAACCGTGACTGCAGTCCCGTACCGCGCAATAACGGCGGCTGTCACCTGCGTTAACTGGTTTGGCGCGGAGATCAGGTATTCTGGGACTTATGACTGATTCGGTCGCCCGGCTTTACGACGCTGTAATTGCTGTTCGCGGCTCCGATCCGGAAAAATCGCGAACCGCCCGGCTTTTCCGCGCCGGTCGCGCGAAGATGGCCAAGAAGCTCGCTGAAGAAGCGGTCGAGGTCGTCATCGACGCGATGCACGGTCAGCCGGAGAGCGTGGTCAAGGAAAGTGCCGATCTTCTTTACAATCTCGTGGTCCTCTGGGTTCACGCCGGGGTACATCCCGACGAGGTCTGGGCCGAGATGCGCCGCCGGGAGTTGATGTTTGGCATCGCCGAGAAGGTGCCAAAGGGATTGGTTGGCGGTTCGGCGCGACGTAAGGTAGTTGCGCTAGAGACAAGGCGCATCCGCAAGCGCCGCTGATCCGTCACAATTCTCCTCACGAGTACGTCGATGACCGTAGAGGCCGCCGAGCCGCGCTCATTACTGCGCCGTCTTTATGACTGGTGTCTCGTCGCCGCCCACAAGCCACACGCATTGTGGACGATGGGCGTGGTATCGTTTGCCGAAAGCTCGTTTTTCCCGGTGCCGCCGGACGTGATGTTGATTCCAATGGCGCTGGCACGTCCCGAGCGGGCCTACGTCATGGCGGCCTGGTGCACGGTAACTTCCGTACTGGGCGGGCTGCTCGGCTACAGCATTGGTGCGCTGCTTTACGACTCGGTAGGTGCCTGGCTCATCAATCTCTATGGATACGGCGACAAAGTTGAGGCATTTCGCGAAGCCTATGCCCAATGGGGCGCCTTGATCATTCTTCTCAAAGGGCTCACGCCGATCCCGTACAAGGTCGTAACGATTACATCGGGATTCGCCGGCTATAATCTTGGGCTGTTTCTGCTTTTTTCAATTATTACGCGCGGCGCCCGCTTTTTCGTGCTGGCCTTTCTGCTGCACCGGTACGGCGATCGGGCGCGTCATATTATCGAGAAGCGATTGGGTCTATGGGTATTTCTCGGTGCCGCAGTGATTATCGTCGGCATCCTGGCTGCGCTATACTTGATCTGAAGAAGGGCGTGCCGCAAATTTCCAGCTATGGGCACGAAACGGGCTTTGACCTGTCGCCAAAATCGTTGCGCGGTTTCGTTCGTAACCGGCTTCATGTTTGTTGCCGGCCTGGCTCTGATTTCGACCTTGGCAAAGGCGCAGGACCAGACAGCAGTCCCAAATCAAAAACCGCAACAGAGCGAAGGTTTTTTCGGGTCTGTCGGCCGTTGGCTTGAGGAGCAGACTGCAAATGTGAGCGCGTCGTTCAAGGACGCGCGCCAGAGAGTCGAAGGCTTCAGCAACGCCGCCGGCGATGCCGCGAAAACGACGGTTGAAGGCGCCAAGGATGCGGCGGATGCCGTCGTGCGCATACCGACGGCACGTGCCATCAGCGGCCATGAGAAATGTCAGCTGGCACCGAATGGTGCCCCCGACTGTGTCGCTGCGGCCAACACGATATGCAAGGCGAAAGGTTTCGGCTCCGGCAAGAGTCTCGACATGACGACTGCGGAAGTCTGTCCAGCAAAGGTCTATATGTCCGGGCGCACGAGTGGGCCCGAGTGTACGACGGATACGTTCGTTTCCCGGGCATTGTGCCAATAGGTCCCGGCCGCGCTTGTGTCGCCGTCGGGCTTGTGTTTCCGTTTCGGCATGAACCTTCATGGCAAACTCGTGGAGCGTGATGCCGCCGGGCGGCCCGTGACCGTCGGCCTGGTAGGCGCCGGCAAGTTCGGCACAATGTTCATGGCGCAGGCGCGGCTCACGCAAGGGATGCACCTTGTCGGTGTTGCCGACCTCGATGTTTGTCGAGCGCGCTCTCAGCTGAGAACCGCCGGTTGGCCGGACGAGATGTATGCCGCGAGCTCGCTTGCCAATGCTCACAAGAAGCGAAGCACGCTCGTCACCGACAACGCTGCCGCACTGATTTCCGATCCGAACATCGAAGTCATTGTCGAAGCGACCGGTGTGCCTGGCGCGGGCATTCAGCACGCGATCAGCGCAATCAGTAACGGCAAACATATCGTCATGGTGAATGTCGAAGCCGACGCGGTCGCAGGGCCGTTGCTCGCGCGCCGGGCGAAGGAAGCGGGGGTCGTGTATTCCTTGGCTTGGGGAGATCAGCCGGCGTTGATTTGCGAACACGTCGACTGGGCGCGCGCCGCGGGGTTCAGAGTTGTTTGCGCAGGCAAGGGCACGCGCTACGAGCCGCACTATCACAAATCAAATCCCGATAATGTCTGGGACATCCTCGATAAGTATCTGAAGATTTCTGATCGCAAGTCGATCAATCCGAAAATGTTCAACTCCTTTGTCGACGGAACCAAGTCGGGCATCGAAATGACGGCAGTGTGCAACGCGACGGGTTTGCTGCCGCAGTCGAATGGTCTCGGCTTTCCGCCAGCCACTCGCTTTGAGCTTGCCGAAATCTGTAAGCCGAAAAGTGATGGCGGCACGCTCGAAAAAGCTGGTGTCACCGAGGTCACGTCCTCCGTCTATCGGAATGGGCGCGATGTTCCGCACCACCTCGCTCTTGGCACCTACGTTGTCTTCGAGGGCGATACCGACTACGCGCGGCGGTGCTTTAAGGAATATGCAATGTTGCCGGACAAGTCCGGCAAATACGCAGCGCTCTACCGACCGATTCATATGATTGGGCTCGAGCTCGGCATTTCAGTTGCCAGTGCGGCGCTCCGCAACGAGCCAACAGGCGCGCCAACGGGCTTTCGTTCCGATGTCGTCGCCACTGCCAAGCGCGATCTGAAAGCTGGTGAGATGCTGGATGGCGAGGGAGGCTTCTGCGTTTGGGGCAAGCAGACGCCGGCCGATCTTTCACTCAGGCATGAATTGCTTCCACTTGGGCTGGCCCACAATGTCAAGCTGAAGCAGGACATTGCTGAGGGACAGCCTCTACGATGGTCCGATGTAAACTACGATCCGAACGATTCCGCCGTGAAGGTGCGGCGTGAGATGGAAGCGGCTTTCGGCCGGCGGAATGTCGGCGCGGAACCGGTGTTATGATTCCACGGCAATAAATAAAAACGATATCAGGTAGACGACATGTCAAAGTATCTGTTCGCCGCAGTGGCGGCACTCCTTCTCGCGACCTCTCCACAACAGGCCCGTTCTGACAGCAACAAGCTTACTGTCATCGTATTTCCGGGAGTGCAGAACCTGCCGATGTTCGCAGCACAGGCGAAGGGTTTCTACGCCAAGCGTGGCCTCGATGTCGAAATCAAGTTCACCCCGAATTCCGACGAGTTACGCAATGGACTTGCGGAAGGCCGCTATCAGATCGCCCATTCGGCCGTCGATAACGCGTTTGCCCTGAAGGACAAGGCCAACGTCGATATTGCCGTGGTGCTGGGAGGGGATAACAGCCTCAATCGTCTTTTTGTCCAGCCCGAGATCCAGTCGCTTACCGATATCAAAGGCAAGACCGTTGCCGTCGACGCCGTCAACACGGCTTACGCATTCCAGCTTTACGAGATGCTGCGCCAGAAGGGGCTCAACAAAGGCGACTACGAGGTCAAGCCAATCGGCGGAACGGGGTCTCGCCTAGAAGCGATGATAAAAGATAAAGCGATGGTCGCAGCCATGCTGAATCTTCCCTTTTCGATCCGTGCTGAAAAGGTGGGCCTGAAGGACATGGGCACCGCTGCCGCTGCCCTTGGCGCGTATCAGGGAACGAGCGCATTTGTCTTGCGGTCGTGGGCCGCCGCCAACACCGACACGCTGGTGAAGTATCTTGAAGCCTATATCGAAGGCCTGCGGTGGAGCTTTGACCCAAAAAACAAAACCGATGCGGTCAATCTGCTCGTCGAGCGTCTCAAACTACCGGAAGACATCGCGGCACTGTCCTACGATAGCGCGAAAAATGATTTCAATCGTGACGGCGCGATCGACATGAACGGAGTGAACAACGTGCTCAGGCTGCGCGCGCAGTTCGAGGGTGGAACGCCAGCGTCACCGGAAAAATATCTCGACCTGTCCTACTACCAAAAAGCCCGCGCTGGACTGTAGCAAGGCGGACGTCGCGCTAGCTGAGTGCGATTTCGCCGTCCATTTTGTGAGTAAGACCGACCTTGTCGATGGTGAGCACCATCTGGGCGTTGACCGTCTCGTTGCCCTTGAGCCGACCGTCTGCAACCGCCGCGCGGATTGCCTTTTCTATTTCCTGTTGCGATGTGACGCCGACGACCTTGAGAAATTTGCGCAACGACATATTCAGAGCTTCTTCGTTCATTGAGGCTACTCCTTGAACGGTAACTGTCCGGGCCATGTTACGGCGTCGTCCGCGCGTGCACAAAGTGTCCAATTGCGAAAGGCAACGCCCTTAATTTAGTTTGGCTGTTCAGCGACTTGACGCTATAGCTAGGCGC
>DASRAF010000512.1:0-14662 GCA_035638295.1 Pseudolabrys sp. | reverse complement strand
GGCCATGCGGCTTCATGACAACGCACGCGCCTCTGACAAAGTGCGGGTCGATGAATTGGAGAGCGCGCTGTCCGTTCGCAGTCTCACGCTACTGGGCCGCGTTCTTGCCACTGCGTGTCTCATGCGTACCGAGAGCCGGGGCGCTCATTTTCGGCTTGATTGTCCAAGCACCGACGACGTCCGCTGGCGCGTAACCACGCGCATTCAGTTAGGCGCGAATGAAAAATTCGAGTTTTACACTGATCCAGTAAAGAAATCTGGTTCTTCCCATATCGGCGGCGAATTGATGCTCACCAAATAACAGTTCATTTTATTGCGCCGCGGTAAAGGAGACATGCGGATCGCACTAGCTCAACTCTCGAGCCACTATCCTCTCTGCGTCGAAGGTCTCATTGGTCGTGAATGCCGCCTCGGCATCGTATGCCATCTTTTCTAATGGACACTCTCTGTATCCAAAGCGCTCTAGACCGTCCGCATACAGACGAAGAAATTGTTCAGGTCCAAGAATCCGCCACTGAACCACATGGATGAGCTCATGAAAGTGGATCGCCTCGTCTCTTTGGTCGCCCCGTTTTATAAAAAAAATGTTCAGATATGTGACTCCGCTGAAGTTGCCGCGTTCGAAATCGGCAAAGCGGGTCAACCCCCATGACGACAGTGGCGGAATTGGCAATAGATCGACAAGAACGACTTTTGCAGATGTCAATGTGTTGGCGCTGAAATAACGAGGCAGGCGAGGAAACCCGCGCGAGGCGACGGTTCGCGAATCTCCGGCGTGAGTCCTCAGCGTGGCGTCAATCCAACCAAGCAGACGTGGGTAGTATTTCTGGAATTCTTCCGAGGTCATCGGTCTCCTGATCGCGCGGCAGCGCTTTTCATTTTTGAAACGCTAGCAGTCTTGCCCCATCAATCGAGCGATGAGCCCGTAAATATCGCCGAGGACGTAGAGGTCACGCACCTTCGGCCCATCGAATGTGAAAATCGGCACGCCAATCCACCACACGTGGCGGCCACTCGGTGCAACACCAAAGATTTTCTGCTGGTGATAGCCGTGAAAGCGCATTTTTCCGCTGACCCGATTGCCTTCTTCGATCATCGCCAGAATATCAGTGGTGTATTGCCCGAACACATTAGTTACCCGGTCCACATACCCCGCGAACTGCTCGTGGCCGACGAGCTCTAGTCCGAGCGAGCCTCGAAAGGTGAAGTCTTGATGAAAGATTTTCGGGATCAGCCTCTTGTCGGCGTGGTCCCACATGTCTTTGTAGAATGCGCGAACAACTTCCTTTTGAGGTGACAGAACAAGTCCGTCTAACGCCATCGCCAGTTCATGCATTTGTTGAGCCTCCACCGTAAAATATTCAGTGGCTGCATGCCGGGTCAATTCCGCAGACATGTGCAGCGCAAAAGGGCGTGTCCGCTTTAGCCCCAATAGCGACCGCGAGAGCGAATTCCGCAAACGATCATGTCTGCTTCGCCCTCGAAAGCGGACATGTGCAGCGCACAACCTCACGTCTGCTTTTGGGCCAAATGCGACCGTCCGTGCACCGAAACAATCGCGCAGCCCATTCGATTTATATCTTGGGGGCGGTTGAAAAGGCTGCTCTGGCGATCGCGCGTAACTGAGCTATTGTCCTTAGCCGCTACACAACTCTTCGATCCTGGGTTCGACAATCGGGCCGACCGCCGAAACGCAACCATTGTACTCTTCCGCCGGAAGCATCCAATGCATCGGGAGATCGAGCGGATAAGAAGGGTCGTGATCGGTCTCGGCGTCACCGTCTATAGCATCGCGATATTTCTGGCATTGGACGCCGGCTATTCAAGCTTGCTGCACGATGAAGGTCATTCCTCCCGTTATCCTCACCCTGCCTATCATCATGCCCTCTTACCGAATTTCGATGGCTACGATAATTGGGGTGATTACCGCTACAAGGTCTACACGAACAGCCTTGGGTTCCGCGACGCGACCATGCGTGTTGTCTCGGCATCACCTTCGGGTCGCAGAGTACTTCTTCTCGGCGATTCGTTTACCGAGGGCATTGGTGTCGCGTTCGAGGATACATTTGCCGGCAAGCTCTTCTGGGCCGGAATACGACTTCCCGACAAGATCGAGTTTCTCAATGCAGGGGCCATATCCTATTCACCGACGTTGTACCTTCGTAAAATTCGATACCTCCTCGAACACGGGCTTCGTTTCAACGAGGTAGTCGTCTTCTCCGATGTCTCAGACGTCTATGACGAAGCCACGAAATATTTTTGTCATGACGATGATGCCCGGTACCAGGAATACTGCGATCCTACCGAGCGCGCCTTCTTCCAATCACTGTGCGACCTGTCGGCTATACCTGGCTGCCACGCAGGAGAAAGCCTGGCCTATTCGCGGTCGCCGCTGGCGGCCTTCCTCACTCGCCACTTCGTCGTAACCGATCGAATACGCCAACTAGCCAAGTTTCGAATTCAACAGTGGCTTGGAAATCGCAAGAAGGAGATGCTGGCGCCGGCAAAGGAAACCGCCTGGTTGTTTCCCGGCACCGAGCTAGAGCGCGAGTATGCCCCGCTCGGGGTCCAGGGCGGAATCTCACGCTCGATCGAAAAAATGCGGTCTCTTGCCGACCTCTTGCACCAGCGCGCCATTCCGCTCACTATTGTGACCTATCCGTGGCCTGTGCAGCTTGCAATGAACGATCACAATAGCCGGCAAGCGGCATTGTGGCGCGACTTCTGTGTGGACACTTGTAAGTTCATTGATTTGTTCCCTGTTTTTTCTGCCGAAGTCAAAACCCATTCCGACTGGTACGAACGTCTATTCCTGCCCGGTGATTTCCACTACTCGGCAGAAGGTAATGAACTCATGTTTCAAGCACTCTCAAAACACTTCCTGCGATAATTTCGAGGTCGACTTGGCTGTCTTGAAGTCGAAATGCTTCATCGATCTCGTCCTCGCGCCCGGCCGGTCATGAATAGAAGCGGGCATTTTCGGCGCTTAAGATCGAAAGGATTTCACAGACCAGTATGACAAGGGCCCGCTGCGCTGCGAGATTTCAATCGAGCCGATGTCCGCTTTGGGTCAAGCGAACGACGCCAACCGTTCCGCAAACGTTCGTCTGGAGTGTTCGCTAAGACGCTGTTCAAACTGCAAGAGGCCGATCGCTCAAAACAAAACCGCCCCGGGCGGGGACACCGGGGCGGTTTCGCGGGCAAGGCGGCTGTTGTCAGCCGCTGAACGGCATCTTGTCGACGGTATTGATCAACCGATTGCCACGTTCGTCAAGCGTGTACGGCAACAGGTGCGCGTGCTTCGAAATCTCGCGATGGACGCTCTGCAGACGCGACTCTACGAACGCATCCATGAAGCGGGCGAAGAGGCCATTGCGCGGCGCCGCGGCTTTCGCGCGCTCAGCGGTTTTGGCGGTGGGAATTCGGTGAGTGCCATAAGTGACAGCAACCATTGTATGTCTCCTTCTCAAATCGCAGCATCGGCAAACGTCATCGCTTCCGACTATTGCACCGCAATGTATTCGTGAATTGGTCTGCGACCACGCGCAACCCTGCATAGTTGCCGTGTAATTCCGGCATGAATCGATTAATCATTTGCGGAGATTGATGGCATCGATGCACCTTATTGATGCATCGCACAAAAGCGTCCGAAATGGCCACCTTTGCGGAAGGAATTTTCACGATCTTCGGGCAGCGTTCGCCCAAAGCACGTGCGACGCTTACGCATGCCTGCATTGCTAGGTCTGCGTGGCGCGTTAGAGTCAATCGAAATGTTCGAAGCCCGCTTTCAGTCATTTGACGAATCGAGCGACCGCGCGCAAAGCGCGGCACGCGTTGCCGAGTTGCGCAGCGAGCTCAAGCGTCGCGGCCTCGACGGCTTTGTGGTGCCGCGCGCCGACCGACAGCAGAACGAATATCTACCGGCAAGCGAAGAACGATTGGCTTGGCTGACGGGATTTACCGGCTCGGCGGGTGCGGCGGTTGTCCTTGCGGACCGAGCGGCGTTGTTCGTCGACGGGCGCTACTCGGTGCAGGCTGCGACACAGGTCGACAGCAAGGTTTTCTCGATCGAGCACCTTGTGGAGCATCCGCCTGAGCAGTGGCTCGAACAGAATCTTAGCAAAGGTGCCAAGCTTAGCTACGACCCCTGGCTTCACACCAGCGATCAGGTGGAGAAGCTGCGAAAGGCCTGCGCCAGCGCCGGCGCAGAACTGATAGCGGTCGACAGCAATCCGATTGACGCATTGTGGCGCGACCGCCCTGCTCCGCCTGCGGCGGCAGCAACGTTGCGCGAACTCAAACTTGCTGGCGAGGCCGCACCGGACAAGCTCAAACGCATCCGTGCCGAGTTGAAGAAAATCCGCGCCGATGCACTGCTCGTATCAGACCCGCAGAATGTCGCTTGGGCATTCAACATCCGCGGCGCGGACGTGACTCACACGCCGTTGGCACTTGCTTTTGCCTTGATCCCACGAGACGGGCGGCCATCGCTCTATATCGAGGCTGCCAAACTCAACAACCAGGTGCGTCACGCACTAGAACAATTCAGCGATGTCCGCGTACCGGAAGACCTCACGCACGATCTCGGCAAGCTGAACAGCAAAACCGTCCGCCTCGACCAGGCGAGCGCATCAGATGCTCTGACACGATTGCTGACCGATAGCGGTGGCAAGCCGCAGCGGGGCGCCGACCCGATCGCTTTGCTGAAAGCGACGAAGAATCACGCAGAGATTGTCGGCAGCCGCGCGGCACACAAACGCGATGGTGTCGCGATAGCCCATTTTCTCGCCTGGTTCGACAAGGAGGCACCCTCCGGCAGGCTCACTGAAATCGATGCGGTGGCCGCGCTGGAGAGCTTCCGCCGCGACACTGGTGCCCTCAAGGACATTTCCTTTCCGACGATCGCCGGCGCTGGACCGAACGGCGCAATTGTACACTACCGTGTGACACGCGCGTCCAACCGCCATATCGGCGCGAACGAGCTGTTCCTGATCGATTCCGGCGCTCAATACGAGGACGGTACGACCGACATTACGCGGACCGTCATTGTCGGCGAACCGAGCGAGGAGATGCGCGATCGCTTCACGCGGGTACTCAAAGGCCATATCGCGATTGCGACTGCGGTCTTTCCGGAAAACACCAGCGGTGCTCAACTCGACCCGCTGGCGCGCACGGCGCTGTGGCAGGCCGGACTCGATTTCGACCACGGCACCGGACATGGCGTAGGCAGTTATCTGTCGGTTCACGAAGGCCCAGCACGGATATCGAAGTTGGGGACTGTCGCCCTGCGGCGCGGCATGATCCTGTCGAACGAGCCCGGCTACTACAAGACAGCGGCTTATGGCATTCGAATCGAAAACCTGATCCTTGTGATCGCCGCGCCAGAGCCAGTTGGCGCCGAAAAGCCCCTCAATGCGTTCGAGACGTTGACGCTCGCGCCTATTGACCGGCGTCTGATCGAAACGCAGATGCTGACGACGAAGGAACGCGTCTGGCTCGACAGCTATCACGCGCGCGTGCACGAGGTCATCGGGCCACTGGTGGACAAGCCGATACGAACATGCCTCGCCGCAGCGACGCGGTCGTTGTCGCCGTAGCCCGGACATCCACTAAGGGCCGAAAGCGGACATTGCGCGCGCTTTTACTCGATCACATCGTCGGCGCGGGCAAGTAGCGAGGGCGGAATTGAGAGACCCATGGTCTTGGCGGTCTTGAGATTGATTACCAGCTCGTACTTAGTCGGCGCCTGCACTGGCAAGTCGGCCGGTTTCTCGCTTTTGAGGATGCGGTCGACGTAAGCAGCTGCGCGCCGAAACGGGTCGACCCGATCCGGCCCGTAGGAGACTAAGCCGCCCACAGTGACGAAGAAGCGGTACGGGTAAATCGCCGGCAACCGGTGCCGAGCTGCAAGCTTGGTGATTAGCTCGCGGTGGCCAACTGCCGACGCACCCGTTGCTACGACAAGGCCACCATTTGGGGACCGCGCGAAATCAGCGATGCCGTGCTCAATCTCGCTTGCGTCGCGCGAGCCGAGCGGGCTCACCTCTACACCGAGCGGCGGCGCCACGGATTGGATAGCGGCGAATTCGCCGGTTCCCGCTATCGTCACGTCACGAAGTACCGCTGCCCGCGTCACATTGGGCGCAACTTCTTTGAGCAGCTCAAGCCATTTGCCGCCATATTCGAACTGTGTAAACCCGGTAATATTTCCTCCCGGGTGTGCAAGGCTATTGACGAAACCGGCGCCGACGGGATCAACCACGCCTGCGAATACAATTGGCACGGTGTGGGTCGCCTGTTGCAATGGCCCGACAGTGGAAGTGTTGCCGGCCAAAATAACATCAGGTGAGAGCGCAACCAATTCCGTCGCGTATCTGCGCGTGCGTTCGGCATCGCCTGCACTCCAGCGATACTCAATGCGAATATTGCGCCCATCAGTCCAGCCCAATTCCTGTAACGCCTTCGCAAACGCCGCAAGACGGGGTTTTCCGTTAGGATTGTCCTCAGCATAGGCCATGAGGACGCCGATGCGCCGGATGCGGTCAGACTGTTGCGCACGTGCGGCAAGTGGCCATGTTGCTGCCGCGCCGCTAATTAATGAAATGAACTCGCGCCGTCTCATCGCCACCCCGACGATCACAATAAAGGCATCGTATCAATCTGCATGGGCGATCTGGAAGGGGGCGGATGTCGGACATTGCGCGGCCGCGTACGCCGGCCTGGACTGTTGAATGTGACTATGAGGAAATTTGCCCTTGGTGATCTCGCTTCTGGCGTCAGTAAGTAAGTCATCGCGGGATCAAAGCCTTCGGCCTGAAGGGAGGTTGGTCATCCATTTTGGTGAGCATTTGCACGTGACCGCCGCCATGTCACTCGACAAGCGAAGTTCTGCAAACCCATTACGTGAAATAGACCAAGAGCCGAACGTAGGCAGAAAGCGATCAGTTCGCACAAGAAAGGCGGCAAGCCGCAACAGCTTGCCGCCACTCTCAACCGTTCGCCGTGAGACTGGGGAGCCGAAGGCGAACGGTCTGTCGGATTTGATCAGCCCCGCGTAACGACCGGAGGCGGAGCTTTACCTTTTCCCACCGGTGCTTTGCCAACGCATCCACTGACGCCAATGGCAAGAACGATTGAGCAAACTGCAATCAGGAATTTTTTCATGGGGCCCCCTTTTGAACAATTAGCCCGAGATGTTTCTACTACCGGCAAATCCCCTTGTGGTTGTATTTCGGCAACATACTCACAGCTTCGGCGATATTTGTGGGTGTTATTTGGGATTTTTGCTTTGGAAATGCTGAGAAAGGGACCTGCCTCAGGCCCCCAGTTATACCCAGCCCCCAACCTCCGGTGCCATTGAAAGGCTTCGGCACAAATTAGTAAGTCTAGTAAGTCAAATCGGGGTCGGTAATTGGCCACGGCTGGCGGTAGTTCGCGGACTAGAAGTAATCGGGCCGCAGAGGCTTTTCGAGTGTTAAGTCAATTGGAGCTGATAGGACTGATTACCTAGAGACTAGTTTCAACCACTAGGAGCGAACATAGTTGCTCAGCAAGCGGCGCTAAAGACGGCTGGTGCTGAGAAGGTCTTTGCTGACAAAGTCAGCGGCGCTCGGACGGATCGGAAAGCTTTAGCCAAAGCTATTGATGCCCTTGGCGCTGGCGATGTGCTGCTGGTTACTCGATTGGATCGGCTAGCGAGATCGACGAGAGACCTGCTGAATGTTCTCGCTACAGTCACAGACAAAGCGCCTGGGTTCAAATCACTAGCCGATGCTTGGGCCGATACGACTCGCCGCATGGGAGGTTGATGCTGACTGTCCTGGGTGGCTTGGCTGAGTTCGAACGTGAGTTAATCAAAGCAAGGACAGAAGAAGGCAGGAAGCGAGCGCAGGCCAGAGGCGTTCGGTTTGGTCGGAAGCTGAAGCTTACTCAGCATCAAATCACGGAGGCGCTACGGCAAAGGGAAGAGGGAGAGGCGTTGGTCGAGATTGGTCGGTCTTACAACGTCAGCCATTCGACGATTTCGCGGCTTTAACCTACGTCACTCTTCATCTCCATGCCGCTACACTAAGAGGCTGCATGTGTAAGTCCCGCCATCCCTAAATCGCACTAAGTCAGGAAGCCGACAGACGTAACCTCACTGCAACAATCAATAGAATTCGTGATCCTGACCAACCTAGAGGCTGTGAATTACGGTAAGAATGTTGGGTCCGGCCCCCATCGATTTGGCGGAACTCATCGGTTGGGACGGGAGGGATCGGGGGCTGCACCTTCGTGGAACCTTGGTAGTAGCCTCCGATTTCCCATTTAACAAGATGGTGGCCCAGACCTCTGGGGACAATTCGGCGGATCACCTACGGATGGTGGATCACCACCGTCTACATCTTCGATCAGGCACTGCAACGATCAAACGAAATTCGTAAGCGCCAACCACCTACCACCTAGAGGCTGTGAATTGCGGTTAGAATGGGGGCTTCGTCAGGCCCAACCTAACCGGTTGGGGACGGGAGAGGGATCGGGAGCCGCATTCACGCTCACCAGTAAAGCGGCTCCCGATTTCTTTTAACTGAAGAAGAGGTGGCCCCGACCTCAGGGGACGGGTTCGGGGTATGAGATCGGGGCCGTGCTCTCTCTTGGGGATCGAGAGCGGCCCCGATTTTACTCCTCTTCCTAGTCTCAACGACATTAATAGTTAGCAATGCTGCGCTGCAGAGAGATGCAGCACGGCATGTCAGAGTGATGTTAGTTTTATTTAAAGCCGGGGAATAGGAATACCGAGGATACGCCTACGCTTCCTATGCTTTGTTTTCCGCTTCTTGGTTTTCTTCGCCTTGCGTCTTTTCGCCATTGATTGCTCCCCTAAAATTCCCAACTAGGTTAGTCGGCCATCACCGGCATCGGAAAGTATTAGGGAGCGTGGCCTTTCCTTCACGTTCTAGTGTCTCGTCAAATACATCGACTTCAGGGGCGGACCACTTTTTAACCTTAGGGGCGGACCACTCCTTACGCTTGCTTTTCTTCGCTGTTCGCTTGGGCGTAGTCTTCTTTGCTTTCCGCTTCTTGGCCATGTGACGGCCTCCACTCACCTTAGTAGCGAGAAACCCCAGACAGCCAGCAGAGCAGCAACGACGAGGCCGATCCAAGAAACATTCATGGAAATGGAAATCGGGTCCGATCTGCGACCGTCGCTTTGGATAAGGTCGAATAGCCCACTAAGTCATAAAGGTTTGCCAATCCTCAAAGCCTTCCCACATCTTCTTAAAGGCTTCGACTTGTCTCACCCTCTTGCCTTTGCTGATCTCACAACCCTTGCTGCGTTGTACTTTACGGCTCTTGCCATCAAGGCCGGTGCGTAACTGTCCGGTCTGGACATTTGTCTTTCTTACTTCCCCAACAGTGGTGGGGCTTACCCTTTGCTTGAGCGGCAATCGCCCGATCACTGAGTTGGGGATTTGCCCGTAGAAGCTTCTCGGTGATCTCGCGTTTCTTTTCAGCGGTTAAATGCCGCCGATGGTTATTCATGCTGATAACAAAGCCTAGCGGGTCGGTGCCGGTGTAGCCCTTAGTCCCTAGCGGTAAGCCACGCTCTATGCAGGCGTTGTAGCGATTACGACCATCAAGGATTTTGCCTTCGTAAAGCACGATAGGCTCACGCAGGCCGTTGTCCATTATGTCATGCTTGAGCTTCTTGAAGTCTTCGCCTTCCATCAGCGGGAAGGTTTCTGATAGCGGGTGAGGTTCAAGCGTCGTCACAGTTTTAGTCATGGTTGGTCTCTTTCAAGATTTGACTTGTTGAAGAGACAACCCGAGCCGAAATCCAAGTCTCGATATCGCAAGGCCTATAACGGGTGCAATCTACAGAAACGAGGCCCACCGCCAGCACAACGAAGGCGTTGGAGTGTTCGGACGCTAAGCTTGGTTAGCGCCGATACGTCTCGTTCGGTAAGGAGTGGTGACATTGATTGGCTCGGTTTGTCGGAGGGCCAATCGGTTGCAGATCAGGCAAACACCGTCACGGCATGGAATTAAAGAAACTTATCGCCTATTCCGTACCCTCCGCGAGATCAGCTCACTAGAACGCTTTTCGGCCTCAAACCGAATTTCATCTCGAATATAACGCCGAAAGGCACTGCGATCCGCTAAGGCCTCTTTGAGGGTGCTCCGCCAATTTCCGGGGTCCCCTTCTTTGCCAACCGGTAGTCCCCCATTAGCGCGCCAATAGTCCGCACAGGCTTCTTGTGCTTTCGGACTATTGGCGCCGGGTAGTCTGCCCCGTTCAAAATCCCACGCTTCAATTATGATCAAGGCACAAGTGACCCTGCCTGGTCTTTTCGGTGCGCCACGCTTTACAGAGATATTAGACAAGGCTTTGTCGCATAACGCCGAGATATCGCGGGTGGTCTTTCGTGCATCGGGAAGGCACTCGATCGCGCTAGCCGGAACGTCCAGCAACGAAATCCTGCCCAGCGCTTTTTCAAAGCGTTGAGCTTCGCCCTTAAGCAGCCTGAAGTTGTCTCGAACGTCTCTTAGCTTCGGGATATGCTTAGCGTTGTGAACTTCGGTCCTAATGTTCGCGGCAAGCTGCGCCAGAACTTTTTCTAATCGGCGGTTACCGATCTTTCTTGCAACACTGGCGAACGGGCTCTGGGCTTTGACCATATAGTTGCTCCGCTCAAGTCAAACGTCGCATGAAGACATTTGCAAATCACTCATCTATACGCGCCTAATCTTACCAGTACGCCTTCCGCTTTAAGTTTCTCTCCGACAGATTGACGAAGGCTTTTGCCTGTTCGATTAAGTGCCGCAAGCGTAGGCCAACGAAAATAGCCTGTTTGAATGTAGCGTGAGCGAATAACGGCATCCGTGGTCACCATCAGAGACAGAACTTCTTTATTCTCGTCATCGAAATCTAGGCCAAGCTCAGCGGCTCGTTTATTGCCACGCAATTCTTTGGGTGCCGGTGGCGGCAGTTGGCGAGGGGGAGAAGCTATTGCGGGAGAGGGTGAAGTGAGAGAATTGGCTCGCGTGGTCCGACAGGAATTATTACCTATTATTACTTAGAGATTAGTTTCAACCACTCGTCTTCGGTCAGTACCGTTACGCCCAGCTTCTTGGCGTCGACAAGCTTCGAGCCTGCGCCAGGACCGGCAACTACATAATCGGTCTTCTTCGAAACAGAGCCTGATGCCTTTGCGCCCAGGCGCTCGGCCTGGGCCTTGGCCTCCTCGCGGGTCATTTTTTCCAATGCGCCCGTAAACACCACGGTCTTGCCGGCGATGGCCGTGTCCTTCTTCGGCTTCTCCGCGTCGAGAATTTTCACTTCTTTCGTCAAACGCTCGACGATCCCGCGGTTGTGGCTTTCGCCAAAATAGGCGGCGACGGCATGGATTACCGTGTCACCGATCTGGTCCAACGCATCCATCTCGGCAATGGTCTCCTCGTCGCCTTTTGCCACCTTCAATCCGGCATCATGGAAGGCCTTCCAGGAACCGTAGCCGCGCGCGAGCGCGAGTGCGGTCGTTTCGCCGACCTGACGGATGCCAAGCGCATAGATGAACCGGTCGAGCGCGATCGAACGTCGGGCGTCGATCGCATTGAATAGATTGCGTACGGATGTCTCGCCGAAGCCCTCCTCTTCGAGCAATTCGCCCCTATGCTTCCTCTCCAATGTGAAGATGTCGGCAGGTTCCTTTACCCAATCTTTTTCAAAGAATAGTTCGATCTGCTTCTCGCCCAAGCCTTCGATGTCGAAGGCCCGACGCGAAACGAAAAGCATTAGATGCTGAACTTTCTGATACGGACAGGCGAACTCCCCGGTGCACCGCGTACGGGCACCTTCCTCGCCGGTCGCCGTTTCCTCGCGCACGACGTCCGTATGGAGATAACACGGGCATTTCTTTGGAAAGTGATAGGGCTTGGCGTTCTTTGGGCGCTTGTTGATGACGACATCCACGACTTGCGGAATGACGTCACCCGCACGCTGGACGATAACGGTATCGCCGATGCGAATGTCGCGGCCCTCTCGCAACGGCTCGCCATCTCCGCCGATGCCCTTGATGTAGTCTTCATTGTGCAGGGTGACATTTTGCACGATCACTCCACCCACGCCGACGGGATCGAGTTTGCCAACGGGCGTAAGCGCTCCGGTTCGGCCGACCTGAAGTTCGATATCCTTGAGGATGGTCATGGCGCGTTCGGCAGGAAATTTGTGGGCGATTCCCCAGCGCGGCGTACGCGAAACGAAACCAAGTCGCTCCTGCCAGTCGATACGGTCAACCTTGTAGACGACGCCGTCGATGTCGTAGTCGAGCTCGGCCCGGCCTTCCTCGATCTTGCGATGAAAGGCGATGAGCTCCTCGGTCGAGCCGCAGAGTCTGGTGAGTGGATTCGTCTTGAACCCGCACGCTTCGAACCATTTGATCATCCCCGACTGGGTGTTGGCTGGCATCGCGCTCATCTCGCCCCAGGCATAGGCGAAGAAGCCGAGGGGCCGCGAAGCGGTAACTTTCGGATCCTTCTGTCGCAAGGAGCCGGCGGCCGAATTGCGGGGATTGGCGAAGATGGTGTCACCGGCCGCCTTCTGCCGTTCGTTGAGCGCGAGGAACGCATGCTTGGTCATGTAGACTTCGCCGCGCACCTCGCAAATATCCGGCACACCGCGACCCTTGAGCTTCTGCGGCACATCCTCAAGCGTGCGGATATTCGCGGTGACGTCCTCGCCCTCCGCACCGTCACCGCGAGTTGCTGCGGTGACAAGTTCGCCGCCTTCATAGCGTAGTGACATCGAAAGGCCGTCGATCTTCGGTTCGGCGCTGAAAGCGAGCTTTTCATCATCGCTCAATTTCAGGAACCGCCGAATGCGCGCCACGAAGTCGACGACGTCCCGCTCGGCAAAGGCGTTGTCGAGCGAAAGCATTGGCAACGCGTGCCGGAGTTTCTTGAATTTTCCTGTCGGAGCTGCGCCAACTCGTTTCGACGGTGAATCCGCGCGGACAAGATCAGGAAAACGCGCCTCGATTGCAGCGTTGCGCTGACGCAAGGCGTCGTATTCCGCGTCCGTTACGGTCGGTGCGTCCTGCTGGTAGTAACGCTTGTCGTGCGCGGCAATTTCGGTCGCAAGCCGGTTAAGTTCGGTCTTGGCCTGTGCTTCCGTGAGCTTGGCAGGATCGATTTTCAGCGCATCGCGACCTGGCATGCACGGACTATATCAACTCGCGGCCTTGATCAGCCTCTCGGCGGCGGCGCGGGCTTCATTGGTGATCTCGGCGCCAGCGAGCATTCGGGCGATCTCCTCGCGCCGGCGTTCTGATGCTAGTTCGGTCACCCGGGTTGCCACCCGTTTTCCCTTCTCCAGCATATCCTTTGTTATGAGATAGTGGCGATCGGCCCGCGCCGCTACCTGTGGCGCGTGCGTCACGGCAAGCACCTGCACGCCGCGTCCGAGTTTTTCGAGTCGCATGCCGATGGCGTCGGCAACGGCGCCACCCACGCCGGCGTCAATTTCGTCAAAGACAAGCGTGGGTGCCGAACCGCGGTCGGCCAGCACCACTTTCAGCGCGAGCAGAAAACGGGCCAGCTCGCCCCCTGAGGCCACCTCCATCAGCGGGCCCGCCCGCGTGCCCGGATTGGTTTGCACCCAGAACTCGGCCCGGTCGATGCCATGCGGGCCGGCGGCACCCGCATCGCTCTCGATCTCCGTTGAAAATTTCGCCCGATCGAGCTTGAGTGACTTGAGTTCACCGTTCACGGCCTTGTCGAGCGCTGTTGCGGCTTTAGTGCGCGCCTGCGAGAGTGCCTGCGCCGCCGAGCGAAACGCGGCGTCAGCCTGGGTCGCGGCTGCCTCCAGTGACTTGAGCTTTTCTTCGCCCGCATCGATTAGCGCGATATCGCCGTTGTACTTCTGCGCAAGCGCCGCAAGCTCATCGACGGGAACGTTGTATTTGCGTCCGGCGGCGCGCAGGCCGAAAAGTCGTTCTTCGATGCGCTCAAGCTCGGCCGGATCGAAATTCGCCGTTCGCAGGGCGTCCTCAAGATGGCCGCGGGCGTCCTCGAGCGCCGTCAGAGCGGCATCGAGCACCTTGATAGCCGGTTCGATCAGGCTCGGCGCCTGCGCCACCCGTCGTTCAAGCCGGCGGATCACGCCCGAGAGCGCGGGGACGCTGGAGTCCGTGCCGGCAATGACATCGTGCGCGTTGCGAAGGTCTTCAGCCACCTTCTCCGCCTGCATCATCGCGGTACGTCGGTCGGCAAGTGTGGTCTCTTCACCGGTCTGAGGCGCAAGTTTGTTGAGTTCATCGACCGCATGGCGCAGCCAGTCGCTTTCGCGTTTGGCCCATTCGACTTCGGAACGGTGCGCGTCGGCGGTGCCTTGCGCCTCGCGCCGTGCATCCCACAGGGCCGCGACATCTGCCGCCCTCTCCTCCAAGCCGCCGAAGGCATCGAGGAGACGCCGATGAGTGCCGGCATCAACCAGGGCACGCTCATCGTGCTGGCCATGGATTTCGACCAACGCACTTCCGATCTGCTTCAACACCTGCACACTCACCGGCTGGTCGTTGACGAACGCACGGGTTCTACCGTCGGCGAACTGTACGCGGCGGAGGATCAACTCATCTTCGGCAGGAATGTCGTCGGCGGCGAGCAGCGCGTGCGCCGGGTGGTC
>DASRAF010000511.1:0-4270 GCA_035638295.1 Pseudolabrys sp. | reverse complement strand
CGATAGGCTTCAACCACTTCGTTGGCATCACCAGGCCGCAGCGTGACCAATCCCGGGATGGCCCGAAGAGAGGCGAGATGTTCCACCGGTTGGTGCGTTGGGCCATCTTCGCCATCACCCATCGCATCGTGCGTGAAGACGAAAATCGTCGGCAGCTCCATCAACGCCGAGAGCCGGATCGTCGGCCGTGCGTAGTCGCTGAAGATGAAAAACGTCGAGCCGTACGCTCGGATCTTGGACAGCGACAGCCCGTTCACCACCGCGCACATCGCGTTTTCACGGATACCGTAATGCAGGTTTTTGCCGCCCGCCGAGCCGGGTTCGAAATCTCCCGCGCCTTTATACGTCAACGCGGTCTTATTCGAGGGTCCGAGGTCCGCCGAGCCGCCCATCAACCACGGAACGTTTTGCGCGAGCACGTTCAGCACTTTGCTCGAAGCGTCCCGGCCCGCGATGCCTTTGGGGTCGGCCGGGAAGATCGGCAAGTTGCGATCCCATCCGGAAGGAAGTTCGCGCCGCTGCATCAACTCGATCTCGGACGCGAGCTCAGGGTATTTTGCTCGGTACGCAGCGAAGAGTTCCGTCCATTGTTGCCGGGCCTTCGCGCCGCGCGCGCCGATGCCGTCGGCGAAATGTTCATACACGCCATCGGGGACCAAAAACTGCGCATCCTCTGGCCAGCCGTAGGCGCGTTTGGTAAGGCGGACTTCCTCCTCGCCAAGCGGCTCGCCGTGGGCCGCAGAGGTGTCTTGCTTACCGGGCGAGCCATAACCGATATGGCTGTCGAGAACGATGAAAGTGGGACGATCTTTGGTTTTGTGGAAGATCTCGAAGGCGTGCTCGATGCGCCCGATGTCATTGGCATCACCGACACGCAAGACGTTCCAGCCGTATGCCAGGAACCGCGCCTCGACGTCTTCCGTGAACGTAATGCGAGTGTTTCCTTCAATGGTGATGTGGTTGTTATCGTAGACCCAGCAAAGGTTGTCGAGCTCGAGATGAGCCGCCAAGGACGCGGCTTCCGATGCGATGCCTTCCATCATGCAGCCATCGCCGCAGACGGCATAGATGTTGTAGTTGAAAATGTCGAAGCCCGGTTTGTTGTATCGATTGGCGAGCCATTTCCGCGCGATGGCCATGCCGACACTGGTGGCGACGCCTTGACCAAGCGGTCCAGTAGTGGTTTCTACACCCGAGACCCAATGGTATTCGGGGTGACCGGGCGCCTTGCTATCGAGTTGGCGGAAGTGACGGATGTCGTCGAGTGAAACCGAGGGATGACCCAGGTTTTCATAGTCTGCATTGACGGCTTGTGTCTTGGTGAGATGCAGGATCGACCAGAGCAACATCGAGGCGTGACCGTTCGAAAGTACGAAGCGATCACGGTTGGGCCAGATCGGGTCTTGTGGATCGAAATTCATCTCGCGGTTCCAGATCGTATAGACGAGTGGTGCGAGCGCCATAGGAGTGCCGGGATGGCCGGACTTGGCAGCCTGGACCGCGTCAATGGAGAGAGTCCGGATCGTGTTGATGGCGAGTTGAACCATTTTGTCGTTAGTCATGGAGTTGTCCTTCCCGATTCCAATGAAGCGACCTTAGCCAAACGTTTGAGATGGCGCGGAGCGTTGCTGAATTCGGCCGCAAGAAATGTTTGGACAAGATCCCATGCGACCTCCGACCCAACAGTTCGTCCGCCCATACAAAGAATGTTCATGTGATCATCCTCGACACCTTGCCTGGCCGAGAAATGATCGTGGATGAGACCTGCGCGCACGCCTTTCACCTTGTTGGCGCAAACGGACGCACCGACACCGCTGCCGCAGATCGCCAGGCCGCGATCCACCTTGCCTGCAACGACCGCCTGGCCGAGCGGGACGACGAAGTCGGGATAGTCATCGGCGGGATTTAAACTGTGCGCGCCGAAATCCACAACCTCATGTCCCGCCGAGCGAATCCGAGCCACTAACTCTTCCTTCAATCCAAAACCGCCGTGGTCCGTGGCAATTCCGACACGCATAAAGTTCCTTCGTTTACAGTTTCTCCGCTGCTGCGCGGTCGGCCAGCACGAGTGCATGTTCCTGGTGGACGCGTCCAGCTGGAATCGATGCATCGGCCGCACACAGACGCGGCAGCATGGCGACTTTCTCGGCTCCGGTCACCAACCAGAGAATACGCCGCGAGCGATTGAGCATCGGATACGTCAACGTCATGCGACGCCGCTTCATGTAGATACCGGTCAGCGCGACATCCCGGTCGAGAACGTTCAAAACAGGATCGTTGGGAACGAGAGACGCCGTATGGCCGTCCGGCCCGAGTCCGAGATGTGCGAGGTCGAGCAGCGGCGGTGTGCCGGCAATCTGTTCTAGCGTCCGCGCGTAGCGACGGGCCGCAGCCTCGAGATCGACCTCTTCCACCGGCATGGCGTAGATTTGTTCAGCCGGTAAGGGCGCATGTTCGAGCAGACTCTCGCGCAAGTGCGCGAGGTTACGGTCGGGATCACCGGCGGGAGCGATGCGTTCGTCCACTTGAACCACATGCACACTTCCCCACGGTACATCTTCACTGGCAAGGGCACGCAGCATTTGCCACGGCGTATGGCCGCCGCTGACCGCCATAATGAACCGTCCGCGCGCTGCCACCGCAGAGCGGGCTTCGGCGGCGATCACTTTGGCAGCTTCTTTGGCAACGACATCCGCATCGGCGAATATTTGAATCTTCATAAGTGTCATCTCCCCCAGCATCAGGAGACTTTTTTCAAATGAGGCTCCTGGCCGGTCACTACCGGGTTGTGCCAACCGCCTGGCGGCGTGAGTCGCTCGATTTCCTTCGGCCCCCACGTCTGCGGTTCATAGACAAAGACCGGGGTGTTGGCCTTCAACACCGGGTCAACGATCCGCCAGGCTTCTTCCACGTAGTCCTGCCGGGCGAACAGTGTGGCATCACCAGCCATCGCGTCGGTCAGCACTCGCTCGTAGGCATCCATCTCTTGTGGGCCCGGATGGTGGCTGCTTACAATTTCGGCGGATTCGGCGACCGACTCGGTACCAGGCGCCATGACATTCATGCCGAGGGCGATGGTGATTTCGGGGCTGATGCGGAAACGGAAATAATTTGACTTCAAGTTGAAATTCCGGAACATCGTCGGCGGCTCGAGCAATCGAACAACGATCTCCGTACAGGTCACCGGCAGGTTCTTGCCGGCGCGGATATAGAACGGCACGCCGCGCCAACGCCATGAATCGATCTCCAGTTTCAACGCAGCGAAGGTTTCTACTTTAGAGTTCGGCTTGACGCCCGGTTCCTTGAGGTATCCCCGAAATTGTCCCCGCACCAGGTTTTCCGGAGTCAGCGTTACCATCGCTTTGAGAACTTTTACTTTCTCGTCGCGGACGGATTCGCTGTCGGTTTGAACCGGCGGCTCCATTGTTAAGTTGCACAGGACCTGGAACAGGTGATTCTGAATGACGTCGCGGATCGTGCCGGTCTGGTCGTAGAACGAACCACGTCCTTGCACGCCGAAGTCTTCCGCCATCGTAATCTGCATGCTCTCGATGTATTTGCGATTCCAGATCGGTTCCAAGAACGAGTTTGTGAAGCGGAAGAACACTAGGTTGTGCACCTGCTGCTTCGCAAGGTAGTGATCGATCCGGAAGATGGCCTTTTCATCGAATGCGCTCAGCAGAATTGTGTTTAGCCCCTGCGCGGATGCGAGATCGCTGCCGAACGGTTTTTCAACGATGACTCGACCGCCCCTCGTGCAGCCGGACTTGACCAGTTGTTCCACTACCGCGCCGAATAACACCGGCGGGATTGCCAGGTAATGCGCCGGCCGCTGGGCATCTTTGAGTTCCTTGCGCAACGCCTGAAACGTCGACGGATCGTTGTAATCCCCGCCAACATAGCGGAGAAGGCCGCCGAGTTTGGCGAATGCAGCGGGATCGAGTCCACCGTGTTTCTCCAGGCTGTCTTTGGCGCGTGCCTTGAGTTGGTCGAGACTCCAGCTGGACCTGGCTACACCGATGACCGGCACGTTGAGGTTTCCTCGCTTCACCATCGCTTGCAGCGACGGAAAAATTTTCTTGTACGCCAGGTCGCCTGTGGCGCCAAAAAAGACCAGTGCGTCAGACTGGGACGCTTTCATCGTGACCTCCTTACGCCGCGGGCTTTTCCAGGTGGCCGCCGAATTGGAAACGCATCGCCGAGAGCACCTTGTCCTGATAATCGAACTCGCCGCGCGAACTGAAGCGTTCGTAGAGCGCCGTTGAAAGCA
>DASRAF010000510.1:0-2781 GCA_035638295.1 Pseudolabrys sp. | reverse complement strand
GGATGAGAAAAACAGGTATACCCTGGTGTTCCTGGCCGGCCCGGCCGACGAAAAATTGGTTGAAACAAGCAAAGCTGCCGGCCGACCCGGACCGGAATTGGAACTCACCTACAACTGGGATGCCGAGGACTATGGCGAGGCCCGCCATTTTGGTCATCTAGCTTTCGAGGTCGACGACATCTACGCCACCTGCGAACGGCTGATGAAAGCCGGCGTGACGATCAACCGGCCGCCGCGAGATGGTGTCATGGCTTTCGTTCGTTCCCCGGACAAGCAATCGATCGAGCTCTTGCAGAAGGGCGCACCCCTGCCCGCCCAGGAGCCTTGGAAGTCGATGCCAAATACCGGTAAGTGGTAAGCTCGCTTGCCGCTGGCGGCGAAGGTCTTTATACCCCCACCCATCCGTGAGCCGCCTTCCGGCAGCGGCTTTAGCGCCCTTCGTCTAGAGGCCTAGGACACCGCCCTTTCACGGCGGTAACAGGGGTTCGAATCCCCTAGGGCGCGCCATTGTTCTTGTTCAAACGTGCGGCCGAACCGTACCGAGAACTCCTCACAACAAACTGCGACGTTCTGTGCCAAGGCTCGTCCTGCTCCGGCGGCTATAACGGGAAAGGGGGAGATTGAAGTGACCGAAACGAACAAAGGCAACTGCTTCTGTGGGGCCATCGAATTCGAGGCGACCGGCGCCCCAGTAGAGATGGGGTACTGCCACTGCAATTCATGCCGCTCCTACTCCGGAAGTCCGGTGAATGCCTACGTCTTGTGGAAGGCAGAAGACGCAGCCGGTCACGAAGGGAAAGGAATTTGTCGGCCATTTCAAAAAAACGGAGGTGAGTGACCGACAGTTCTGCACGCGTTGCGGCGGCCATCTCGTGACTTACCACCCGACTTTTGGCCTGACCGATGTTCGCGCAGCGGTGCTGCTTCGCATAACGTTCAAACCAGTTATCCACTTGCACTACGCAGAGACCGTAATGCCGATGAAGGACGGGCTGCCAAAACCTCGCGACTTTCCTGTCGAGGCGGGAGGATCCGGCGAACTGGTGCCTGAGTAGCCCAGGCCGCGAGGCCGCGGATTAACAAGGACAATTTCCGGCTTTACGCTCTCTTTATGCGCACACGCAGTGACGGTTCGAATCGTCGGAATCATAGCTGCTATGCGAAGATGCGGCGCTTCTCACGCGTTTTTTAACATACAAATTATGAGCCGGATGATTCCTTAGCAGGTACAAGTATTGCGGTCCTGCGAACTTTCTCTCGGGGCGTCAGGCAATGATCAATAGCAAGAACGTGGTGGCATCCCTAAGGCGCGACGCGACCTTCGTGTGGCACGCGGTTATCGCCGTCGTGTTCATCGGCTTTGCCAGCCTTGCCGTCGCGGCGGCTCTTCTCGACGTGTTGGCCATCCGACACTGACCCGGGGTAGCGGTGCCGCTTCCCGTTGTAGTCTTCAACGACAACATGAGCATGGCCATTTGAGCCCACTCGCTGGACGTAGTTCGGGCCGATGGGCGATTTGCCGTGCCCACCTGGAATGTCGAGCACGTAGGTCGGCTGGCACAGACCGGACCATCGACCGCGAAGCGCCCGCATCAGTTCCTGCCCGGTCGCCAGATCAGTACGGAAATGGCTGGTGCCTTTTGCCATGTCGCCGTGATGCAAGTAGTACGGCTTGATCCGACATTCGACCAACGTGCGCATCAACTGACCCATCACCTCCGGCGCGTCATTGACGCCGGCAAGCAGCACCGTTTGCGACAGCAACGGAATTCCGGCATCCGCAATACGGGCGCACGCCGCGCGCGCGTCCACCGCCAGCTCACGAGGATGATTGACGTGCACGGCAACATAGACGGCCTTCGTGCTGACTTTCATCGCACGTACAAGCTCGCGCGTCACACGTTCGGGCTCTGCGATCGGCACGCGGCTGTGAATTCGCACGACCTTCACGTGATCGATCTTTGCGAGCGAGATCATGATTGAACGCAGCCGGCGCGCCGAAAGAAACAATGGATCGCCGCCGGTCAGAATGACCTCCCAGATTTCCGAATGTGTTCGGATATAGTCGAGCGCTCGCTCCATCGCCTCATGCGAGAGGACATTCGGCTTGCCAGGGCCCACCATTTCGCGGCGGAAACAGAAGCGACAGTAGACCGCGCAGACGTGGGTGGGCTTAAGCAGCACGCGGTCCGGATAACGATGCACGATACCCTCCACCGGACTATGCGCATCGTCGCCGATCGGGTCCTCGTCCTCACTCACTTGATGATCGAGCTCTGCAATATCCGGGATGAATTGTCGTGCGATTGGGTCGTGCGGATCGCTGCTGTCGATCAACTGGGACAACGCATCCGGAACTGCGACCGCATAGCGATCGACGACTTTCTCGAGCGACGCCTGCCGCTCCTGTGTCACCAGACCGCTGGCCCGGAGTTGCGCGAGGCTACGTAGCGTTGTCATCGGTCGTTCCTTTTTATGTTCCTCTACGGCTCCACAACGGGCGCCCAGATCACCTGCTCGATCCGTTGTGCGCCGGTCGCCAGCATCACCAGCCGGTCGAAACCGAGAGCGATTCCGCTCGCAGGTGGCATTTGTCCTAGGGCGAGGAGGAAGTCCTCGTCCACCGGATAGCACTCGCCATGGATTCGTTGCTTTTCGGCCATGGCGGCCTCGAAGCGGGCGCGCTGTTCGGCAACATCTATCAGTTCACCGAAGGCGTTGGCGAGTTCAACCCCGCAGGCGTAAAGCTCGAAGCGCTCCGCGACCTTGTCGCTGCCGGAT
>DASRAF010000509.1:0-2436 GCA_035638295.1 Pseudolabrys sp. | reverse complement strand
AGCAAAGCACCAATTTACTTCTCAGTGTGCCTTCTTTGGTTGCCGTTGGCCGTATGTTATCGTCAAGCACAAATGGAGGATGTCCTGGTCAAAGTAGCACTGTTCGTCCGGCTCGAAGCCAAGCCAGGAAAAGAGAAAGAGATCGAGAGCTTTCTTATGCAGGGTCTTTCTCTGGTTATGGAGGAGCCAGCCACTACTGCGTGGTTTGGAATTCGTCTTGGTCCATCCACCTTTGGAATATTTGATGCCTTCCCGGATGAGGCTGGCCGTCAAGCTCATCTCTCAGGCACGGTCGCAGCAAGGTTGATGGAGAAGGCGTCTGAGCTTCTCTCCGCGCCGCCGTCCATCGAAAAGGCTGACGTCCTTGCGGCAAAGCTGCCTAAATAAATTGGAGGAAACAAATGTTCCGGGCGACCCTCCCAAGCCGCTTCGCGCTCCAGGGCCGCTTTGAACGGCGTACAGTCGATCGTTACACCGTAGCCAGAACGTCGTTCTTGAAACGATGATCTTGATTGACGACTGGAAACTGTCGAATGACTAACTTGCACGCGCCAACATTTGAATCCAACCGCTGTTTCGATTTGTTGTAGGAACTCGCTCATATGAGCGCCGTGGCGCTGCGAGTCTCATGGGAATCCGATCCCTATTAGAATAGCTGAGACACAAACCTCCGAAATGCGTTTAGACGCCATCTTTTCTCTCCGCTCAAGATTTCAAACGCGTAGCACTGTCTCCCAGGCGATCGATGAGTATCTTCGGAACAATGAGGCCGAAGCTCATCGCTAAAATGATATTGATAGCGGTCATGCCGTCGGCGATCGTCGCGCCTAAGAGCTCCAAAGTCGTGGTCGAGCTATTGGTAAGCTGCAGGAGGCCGCTCGCCATTCTGAACAGGAAGACGCCCGGCAGCATCGACACCACCGAGGCAAAGCCGATGGCCGCGAACGGCATATGACAACGACGAGCGACTGGAGTGAGGATCAAGCCGACGACCAGACAGGCAACGAACGCGCCGACCGTCGCACCAGCACCAACGACCGCAAGTGTCCACCACCTCAGCGCATGAGCCAGCATTCCGATGGCGACCGGCCAGCCCAACATCCGCAAGGGCATCGAGAAGAAGATGCTGTAGGCGGCAACAGCGACACCGGCGGCGATCACGTCGAGCCCTAGAGGCACTGGCCTGCCTGGCTCTCCCACCGGCAAGGAAACGCCGAGAAGGCCCAGTCCGAGCAGCAATCCGGCTGAAATCGCCAGAACTATGAGCCCGGCGTAGATCAGGCGGCAGGCGCCAAGATGGATGCGAACCGCGGCGAGATCCATCATCCCGTTGAGCACATGCGGCCCCGGCACCAGAATCATGCATGGGCAGATTGCGACAAGGCGCAAGGACGAACTCAGCTCAAAGCGCACCGCCAACGCGCCAACAATGCCAGCGAGCAGCGCCGCGCAGAGCGGCTGCACCAGGGGGTTTGTGCTGTACTGCGCCAGGGTGCGACGCAGAACGGCACCGACCGCCGCACTGGCGACTATGAGCGCCACTGCGGCTAAGTGCTCGACCCCGAAGATCACCGACAGCGCAGCAGCGCCGGCTGCAGCGGCGAGCGTGAAAAGCCACGTCGGTGCTGGCGGCGCATGCGAAATCGCGCTGATCGTCTCCATTGCGGCAGGTGGCGCAAGCCGGCCGGCGCCGATCTCGTCGATTGCTCGCATGGCGGAGACTACACGATTCATATCCACACCAGTGGGATCGGCGGCGCCGATGGAGACCAGTTCGGTGCCCCTGTCTGCGGTCTGAAGTCGCAGCTCTCCCCAATGAGGAATAATTCTGGCGTGCAGATCAAGCTTGTTGCCGAGCCGCTCGGTTGCCGCCAAGGTCTCGTCCGTAGACTGACCGTTGACGTGCAATACGCGGGCGAAGGTGAGGACAAGATCGGACCGTTCCTGCAAACTCATCATCGCCTGCGCTGAAATTGTCGAGGGTAAGGGTGCCGTCATCAGGTACCGGTTACTACATAAGCTTTCACCATCTTGGATCGACGAGGCCACCAAATTCACCCCTGTGACAAACACAATTGCAAGGCGGCAGCCTTGAGCGTGAGGTCATTATCCGGTCATGATCGCGATCGCATGGGTGATGTCGAAGATTATCAGCAGCTTATAAACGCTCATTTCGAGATAGCCGCTCCCACGGCCCAATGCGCAAGACGGACCCGGAATATTGGGGGTTCGGGGGCGGCGAAGAAGTGTCTTCTAATATAATAAAAGCAGATGGTTTGTGCCAGACGGATTGAATGTTCAGAAACCGTCTGGAGTTCGGGAATCAGGAGAGTTTTAGAGTTACCGGGTGACTAGCTTCTCAAATTCTGTACCCGATAGTCGTCTTCCTCTTGCTCAAGTCCGATCCCTAGGCTCTCTCCGTTGGCAATGAGTCGC
>DASRAF010000508.1:0-4033 GCA_035638295.1 Pseudolabrys sp. | reverse complement strand
GTTGCGGGGCGAGAACAGTCGAACGACGGATCGCTCCGCAATAGCTTCGGCGGGATTGGGCGTAAGCCCGATTGCTCCCGCCCTGGCAGCGGCGAGCTCCGGGTCGGTCTTCACCAGCTTCCAGTACTCGAAATACTGCTTTGCCGTTGCCGGATCGGCGACGCGATGCCCCACGTTCGTCTGGCCTAGAAAGCCGGAGGCGGTGAAATTGGTCGAGCCGGTCCATACCTCGGCAGGATCGGTACCGCCCTTGAGGCGGACGATGAACTTGTTGTGCGGGATCTTGGTCCGGGATCGGCGAAAGGTGGTCTTCTGGTCGTTGATAGGAAGACCCGCCGCCTGCATGGCGGTTTCGTTGGGCTGTCCTGTTGCGTCGCTCGTATCGTGATAGGCGATTTGGACGTCGACGCCACGGTCGATGGCACGCTTGAGCTCGTTGAGGATCGGCGCATACGTGAATTCGTAAGCCGCGACGCGAAGGCCGTCGCCGGCAGGCGTCCCCTTGATGTAGTTCAGGCAGGCTTCGAGCAGGCCGCGCGAGAGCCAAACAACCTCGGGGTCCGTCGGATCGTCGATGTTCTTGGGCGGAGCATTTCCAAACTCCTCGGCGAACTTTTGGCTCGCGATAGCACCGCGATTGAACCAAACGCCATGGCTTGCGCCTTCTTCCCACTCTTTCTCCGTCTTGATCTCGAGCCTCAGCTCGTCCTGCGGGTCGCTGGTGAGTGCGCCGGGCTTGCCGTACATCGGCAAGATGCGAAATCGATAGGCCGTGTCCGGCACCGCGCCGTAGTCGCCCCACAGGAAACTTTGGATCGGAAAGTCCTTGGTCTCGAAGCGCTGTAGCTTCTTCGGATCGTTCGGATCGAGCGCGTTCTTGGGATCGGGAACGATTGACTTGAATACTTTTTGCGAGCGCAGCCATTTCGGTCCAGTGCCGCCGGTGCCGATCATCTCGCGCTCAAACGCGAATCCCATAAGGCCCTTGCGGCGCTCTTCGGTGCAGTTCAGCGCAACCAGTATGGTGTGAGTGCCGCTGTAGGATTTTGCCTCAAAGCCCCGTGCCGGGATCGCCGTCACGCGCATTTCTTGGCCTCCGATGGAACGGACAACGCACAGGGGTTTTGTCAGAGTCTATGGAGACCTTCCCCCGCGAGCCGTCTTAAGAAAACCGTTTGGCTTAGCTCAATACTAACTCAAAGTCCTGCAGTCCAGGCTTCACGTCGACCATGCGGGCGGTCTCTAAATCCTTCCCGCCCTTTTTCGCATGCGCAGAAATTTTTCTCAGGCCAGGCACGACGCGGTCAATTGCGATCGTTTTCCCGCTGCTGCGAGCCACTTCGACGCCGTCTACCGAGATGAACACTTGGTCGTCGAAGTCACCCGACAGAGCGAGATTGAGAGCGCCTGGCTTGCCGGCCTCCTCTGCGGTCTTGGCGGCCGCCCTCGCATCGGCCGCAGCCTTCTCAGCGGTGGCCCTTGCATCAGTCGCCGCCTTCTCAGCCGCTTTGAGCACCTCCTGAATTTGTGTCGTAGCGTCTTCGCTCCCATTCTTCGCCGCCGCCTCAAGCTCAGATAGAGAGGCGAGAAACTCCGTCCGCCATTCGGTGAGTTCGCCGGTTGCGACTTTGTCCAGGTCGTTGCAGAACGCCTCCGCGAGCGCGCGGATGTGCTCGCGCGCCACCGCCTCTCCGGTCTTCGGGTCGGCGGCGCTTTTCAGCGCCATCAACTCTTTGAGGAACTCGAATTGAACCTTGGTCCAAAGATCTCGAATGGCAAGAATGATCCCGACATGACGGAGGTAGGCCGTCGTTTTGTCGGTCCCCTTCTCATAAAAGCTTATTGCTCCCATGACAGCGTAGATCGCCAGAACGGCGAGCAGGACCCCTTTGTCAAATCCGTCCAAACTCCATTTCTGAAGAGATGCCTCCGGCGCGAAGCGCAACGCCGCTACCAGGCCAGTCAAGAGGAACGCGATTGCTCCGAGCAAGGCCAGGAGCCAGCGAGAGCCGTTTGCCCATTTCGCATTTTTCTTACGCAGATCGTCGTAATAGACAAACCGTTCTTCTTCCAAAAGTCGGAGCTTTTCGAGGAGCGCCTCGACGAATTTGGAAAATTCCAGCTCGGCGGTGGCTTGGGGCTCAAGCTCGATTGCGCGGAACGTATTTCCGACCACATGGGTAGGCATGGCAGTCGAGGCTCCTGTTAAGGATGGTCCTCTCGCTTTCGCCTGTCTTACTTTCGCACAGCGTATGGCAAATACAATGCCGGTTTGAGCACAGTCGGACTTGCCGCCGCCGCCCGCGACGGCTGCCCCAGGGGTCAAAAAGCGACTCTCGGCAGCGGCAGCTCGCTGATGGTGACGAGTCGAGAAGGACTGCCGCCGGTATCACACCAGCTCCGGCCACGGCACGATGGTCGACTTGACGGTCTTCGTCGCCATCGCGTCCTTGACCGCGCGCGAGATGCCGTCTTCGTCGAAGGGGTAGAGCGTCTGCATGTCGAGCCAAGGATACTTGTCGCGGGCGCGGTCAAGCATGTCGACGCCGAGCGGCAAGTCGTTTGCGGTGAAGCCCCACGACCCCAGCACGTTGAGGTCCTTGGCGCAGATGCGGTGCCAAGACGTGGCGATCGAGCCGGCATCGGTGAACTGGCCCATCTCCACATAGGTGCCGCCGTCGCGCAGCATCTCGATGCCCTCGGGACCGGCGCTCGGATGGCCGGAACAATCCATCACGAGGTCGGCGCCAAAGCCGCCGACGATGTCGCGCACGCGCTTGATGCGCTCATCCGGCTCCTTGACCTCCTCGATGTTCACCGTCGCCTCGGCGCCGAATTTGCGGGCGAGCTCAAGCCGCGGCTGTTCCGGCGCGCCGACGCAGATCACCCGGCCGGCGCCCATTTCGCGCGCGGCGGCGATGGCGAGAATGCCGATCGGTCCCGAGCCCTGGATCACCACCGTGTCCCCCCAGGTGAATCCACGGGCTCCGGCCGCGCGGTTGAACGCGCGGATGCAGGAGGTCAGCGGTTCCGACAGCGCCCCCAACCGCAGCGGCATGTCGTCGGGCAGCTTGTAGACTTTCGTCCCCGGCAGCATGTCGAGGTCGACATAGACGTATTCCGCGAAGCCTCCCCACAGATGCGGCGGCTTGTCGAAACCGAGATAGCGCCCGTAATAAACCGGGGTCAGGCACTTGTTGGCCTGCTGCGGATAATGGACGCAGTAATAGCACTGCCCGCAAGGCATCAGCGGCGGGATCATCACCTTCGAGCCGACGCCGAGCTTCTTGCCCATGAAATCTTCGGTGAACTCATCTCCCTTTTCGACGATGACGCCCCCGAGCTCGTGGCCGAGGGTGAAAGGCCACGGCAGCGGCTTCGGCCAGTGGCCTTTGAGGATGTGAAGGTCGGTGCCGCACACTCCGCAGGCGCCGATCTGAATCAGCGCGGCGTTCGCGGGGACTTGCGGCCACGGCACCGAGCGGATGACCGGCTGGGCGCCTGGACCGGCGAAGGTGGCGACGCGGATGGTGCTGTTGCGCATGGGATTGTTCTCAGCTCCCAAATCTTACCACGCTTCATTGCCGTCGCAGCATTGGGCCAGAATACCCGCTCCCAGCGGCCAGCCGTCAATCGTGACCGGCACACGTCCCGTTGCACCTGTGCCGCCACGCCATGCTAGAGAATGTATCCGTGACGTTCTCGCTGGGCAGGAAGGTGAGCCATGGCGGGTCATCTCGATTTCTATTTCTTCTACGGCAGCATCCACTCCTACCTGTCGGTCATGCGCATCGGCGCGCTTGCTCCCGCGGCCGGCGTCGAGGTGCGCTGGCAGCCGTTCAATCTGCGCGAAATCTTGATCGAGCAGAACAATACCGCCTTCACGAAGAATGACGTGAAGATGAATTATTTCTGGCACGACGTCGAGCGGCGCGCGCGCCGCCACAACATCCCGTTCGCCGGCCGGGCGCCATACCCGGCCGATCCCGACCTCCTCGCGCTGCGGGTGGGCCTCATCGCGGCGCAAGAAAAA
>DASRAF010000507.1:0-2096 GCA_035638295.1 Pseudolabrys sp. | reverse complement strand
TAACCTCCCCGTTGAAGGCCTGTCCTAGCCGGATGGTCGCTGCCCGCTGAACGAGATTCAGCGTAACTCCGGTGCTGCAGTTCGAAGATGAGGCTATCTCAAATTCACCTCCATGCGGAATGGGGATGATGTTCGGACCTGGTTGACAATTAGCCTGCGACCATCGCGGCATGTCCGCTTTACCCCCGAAACCGGACAAATAGCGGACGTGCCGGGATGTCCGCTTTGTGCCAAAAGCGGACTCATGCACTGCAGCAAAAGATATTGCGATCTAGTCGATCACCTTGTCGGCGCGCTTCTGCTCGGTTCTCAATTCTCACAGCGAGAGCGCGGTAAGCTGACATGCGAGTACCCGCGCGCAGCATCGGGCGCGACCGATCGAGCGTGGGCGGCTTGTCGGCATTTTTCGGCGTCGCCCCCGATTCAGACGAACCGGACGCGCATCCCGCACATACCGAGCATGATCACCGTCGCTACGAGCCCGGCGAGGACCGCGCCGCCGACCATCAATCGGTCGGCCAGCGCCTTGCTGACGCCATGCGCCATCATGACCGCACGCGCGCCGGCCGCAAGATGCGCGAGGACGAAGAACGCGCCGAGCCAATAATGCGGCACGAGGCGGATGTTCCACGGATCCTTGACGAGTCCGGTGGGCGCGCCCGTCGCGAAGCCCCATCCGGTGTCGATGCCAAGATATGTCCGTGCGAAAATGAAGACCGAGTCCATGTGGCCCAGCACATAAAAGGCGAGGTAGACGCCGGACGCGATCTGGAAGGTGCGGAAACGGTCGCTGGGCGCCGCCGTCAGATGCCAGACGAAGAAGAGCCCCGTGCCAACCTGGAAGAGGAAGAGCGCGACCACCAGCGGCTGCAGGATGTCGTTGCGGTACACGTGGCGGAACACTTTCATCACCGCGTTGTACGTCCCTTCGCCGGCGGGGAACGTCAGGTGGTTAGCGATGTGGAGCGTCAGGAAGATCATGACGATGGCGAGTGCCGACACGCCGTGAGCGACGCGCAGCGGCGCCGGAATGGGACGGGGCGCGAGCACCGCCGGCACGCTGTTGTCGGAGCGCAACAGCAGCGCGAGCGCGATCGCCCAGCATGCGACCCAGAGCCAGGTGTCGGGCACCGGATCGTGCAGCATGGTGAGAACGACGCCGACGAAGACGAACAAGGTCGGCGCCGCGAGGGCAAGCAGGGCCGTGCGCTTTGCGCGCAATTGCGCCACAGTTGGCCGGCCGATCTCGGAGAAGGACATCGCAGCAAGCATAGCGATCAGCGGCATCGCGAAGGCCAGGGCAAGGGACGCCGCGGCGCTCAGCCACGATAGGATAGAAGCGCCCTCCGCGATGCGCGCGACGCTGGTGTGGAAACCCTCCAAGGCGAACGGATAGAGCAGCGCCGCGAGCGGCGGAGCCAGCATCGGCAGCCGGCCCAGTGCGCCGGTGTCGCCCCCGGTCATGTCACGAGCTGTGATCGACATGATTCCTCCTTCGCGTTGCTTCGCTTACTGGGGATAGGAATTTTACATGCGTACCGCACAGCTCGTGAGCGACTGACTTGGTTTGTCCGTTTCGTGCCAAAAGCGGACTAATGCGCCGCAGCAAAAGCACTCCTATTCGATCATCTCGTCGGCGCGGGCGAGCAGTGTCGGCGGCACCGTGAGGCCAAGCATCCGGGCGGTCTTGAGATTGATCACCAGCTCGTACTTGTTCGGCCGCTGTACGGGCAGGTCGCTTGGTTTAACCCTCGCGACCGGACGCCTGGTTCGCTCACTTGTCGATGGTGGTCAGCCCCGCGCCGTCATCGGCGATGTGGACTGCGAGCAGGCTTGCCGACTCGGTCGCGCTCGCGTTCTCGCTGACGAGATGCTCGCTGCCGGGCGACTCGAAGAAGCTGTCCCCCGCCCGGTACACCTTGGCCGGACCGGTCGCGGAATTCTGTGAGCGGATGGCCCCTGACAGCACATAGGCCCAGACGCTGCCAGCGTGGTGGTGTCGTGCCGACTTGGCGCCCGGCGCATAAGTGACGACGATCGCGGTGAGGCGCTTGCCGGGCAGGTTCGGCAGGTCGTGCGTTGCAACCGGCTTGACC
>DASRAF010000506.1:0-2387 GCA_035638295.1 Pseudolabrys sp. | reverse complement strand
CCTCCTTCAGCGACACAGTGGTGGGCCATGAGTGAGAGGATACCTGTCTTTCCATACTGCAAAGCGTCGTCCTGCGTCAAGGACAAGTCTTCGCCTCGTGCTGTACCATCGGCCCCCTCAGCTGAGGCCTTCCTATCCTGGGCGGCCTATCCCGATCGGCTGCTCTGCTCATATGCTTCTGTGCAGACACTTCCATGCTCCCACCCAACCGTACCCTGATTTTTAGCATACGTTGTGTTGCACTTTTTGCGGGTAGCGGACTGCCTCAAGCCCGGTGTGCAGCAAACGGGCGATAACTTTACAGTAGAAGCAGCATAATGTGGTTACTCAGAATATAGAAGATCTGGGTAAATTGAGGGATGAGGCGCTACGGAAAGCATGGCATCCCTGCGGAAATACGCCACACGGTGAGACAGTTTTTACCGACTTTTAGCCAAAGTGGGTAGCGATGGCTGCCGCGGCTGCCCGTCTTCAGGCTGCTCAGTGCCGCAGCCTATGCTATTATAAGCACATAGGTGGATGGTGACAGTTGTCATGACGCTTCCGATATACTCCCGTGTGTCTTGAGGGCGGGAATGGGACCACTGGGCAAGGGCAGTTCCTCACCCGAATTTTGGCGCAATATCAAGCGATATTTGGATATCACGACGTATGTGTCGCTCAATAAGTTGTTGGGCGTCATGAAACCTGTTTTCCGCTCGCTCCCCGTCGTCAGCACAGTCTGGAGGTGAAGGAAATGCCAGTTCTCATCGCTTGGTCGATCACCTTTGCCCTCTTGTTTGGGCTCGCAGCCCCGCTCAATGCGCAAACGCCGCCGCCGGCGTCAACGGTGTTCCAAAACGTTCGCATCTTCGACGGCACGGGCAGCCAGCTCTCCGGACCGTCGCACGTCCTCGTCCGCGGGAACAAGATCGAGCGCATCTCATCGACGCCAATCGCCAGTGATCGACGCGCGGACACCGTCCTGATCGACAGCGGCGGGCGCACGCTGATGCCCGGGCTCATCGACATGCACTGGCACACGATGATGGTGCGGCCAACGGTGGCGCAGATGCTCACCGGAGACGTTGGCCACCTCAACCTCGTGGCCGGGGCCGAGGCTGCCGACACGCTGATGCGGGGATTCACGACCATTCGCGATGTGGGCGGTCCGGCGTTTGGGCTCAAGCGCGCCATCGACGATGGCACCGTGATTGGCCCGCGCATCTACCCCTCCGGTGCCATCATCTCCGTCACCAGCGGTCACGGCGATTTCCGCCAGCCCTTCGAAGTGCCGCGCGTCCTTGGCGCGCCGCAGTCTCGCGGGGAGCAGGTCGGAGCCGCCATGATCGCTGACAGTCCGGATGAGGTCCGCGTCCGCGTGCGTGAGCAGCTCATGCAGGGCGCAAGTCAGATCAAGTTGACCGCGGGCGGAGGCGTGGCGTCGCCACACAGCCCGCTCGACGCGACCACCTTTACCGAGGCCGAACTGCGCGCCGCCGTCGAAGCCGCCAGCAATTGGGGGACCTACGTCACCGTGCATGCCTACACGCCAGAGTCGATCCAGCGATCGATCGCCGCGGGGGTGAAGTGCATCGAACACGGCCATCTGATGGACGAGCCGACCGCCCGGCTGATCGCGGAAAAGGGAGTCTGGTTGAGCATGCAGGCATTCCCCGATGAATTGGCCGAGGCGTTCCCGCCCGGCTCGTTCGAACGGCAGAAGGCGACCGAGGTGTCTGCCGGAACGGACACAACCTACAAGCTGGCCAAAAAGTACAACATCAAAACGGCTTGGGGCACCGACATAATTTTTTCCCCGGCGCTGGCGCAGCGCCAAGGGGCGCTGTTGACCAAGCTGGTCCGCTGGTACACACCCGCCGAAGTGCTCAAAATGGCGACCGCGACCAACGCCGAACTCCTCGCCCTGTCTGGGAACCGCAACCCGTACCCCGGCAAGCTCGGTGTCGTCGAAGAAGGCGCGTTGGCCGACCTGCTTCTCGTCGACGGCAACCCGATCGAGGACATCAAGCTCATCGAGGACCCTGGCAAGAACTTCGTCGTCATCATGAAGGACGGAAAGATCTACAAGAACACGCTGCCGAAGGGACCGTAGGCTTGGCGAGATGACGCCCAACCCGTCGATGCACCGGACCCGCTACAGCGGGCTTTGCCCGCTTCCGCGGTCCAGTGATCTCGATCATTGATATGATTGATATTGCAAACGGTTGTGCCAAAACGACTTGCAAATCCGACTTTTGGCGCAACCGTTGCGTCAATCATCATTCTTTTCTGCTTTGCACGCAGGGCACATCAGAGGGTCTAGCTGGCTCTCTGCCACTTCCAGAGCAGGGGAGGACCATCATGGCTGAGCAGCAGTATGTACTTAGCCACACCGCAGACGCAGC
>DASRAF010000505.1:0-6429 GCA_035638295.1 Pseudolabrys sp. | reverse complement strand
CGGGCCTGATCTCGCGCAAAGTATCGAAGGCTACGTCGATCTCTCCGTCACTGCTCGCATTGATGATCTGGATTTGTTGACCAAGCTTTTGTGCCGCTTCAAGCGCGTCCCGAACATTCGGCTCGGTGATCGGATTGCGCGCTTGCCGTCACTATCAACCCGCCATTTGGGGCACGCGCGTCCGTGCATGAATCGTTCTAAAAATTCATGCGAGGAGGCGGCAGCGCGAACATCGGACTGCTTATTCGATCACATCATTGGCGCGAGCGAAGTGAGGCCAAAGAACGTACCCTTCCCACACTGCTGGGCGGCACGGCCGCTGACAAAGTTCGAGGTCCTCATCGGGCGGATACCCTTTCAGAAATTTGTAAAATCATTACTGTCCTCGCCGATGGCTTCTTCTTGCAACTCTGCAATAATTGCTGAAATCGTTCGCGGGCGGCATATGGAAAGCTGCCACTTAGGACATGCCGTCGTTGCCGATGCAGACGGACAAGTGCTGTTTGCTGTCGGAAATCACGAACGCCCAATCTTTCCACGGTCCGCCCTGAAGCCACTTCAGGCGCTTGCCGGCGTAATGAGTGGCACCGACCAGCAATTCCAGTTCACTGATGCAGAACTTGCAGTGATTTGCGGATCGCATCGGGGTGAGCCCCGCCACCGAGCGGCAGTTCGATCCATTCTGGAGAAGATCGAGGCAACTGAGGAACAGCTGCACTGCGGCGCCCCTGCAGTCGTAGATGTTGCTACGCGCGATGAGCTCATCCGGGCGGGACAAGCTCCAACCGCGATCGACAACAACTGCTCGGGTAAGCATGCCGGCATGCTTGCGCTTGCGAAAGTTCTCGGCGCCTCGATGGACGGCTATTGGAACATCGATCATCCAGTCCAGCAGAAAATCCAGCGTATCTGCCGCGAGATGTGTGGCATCGATGGTGCAAGCAGGCTCGAATGCGCCGTTGATGGCTGTGCTGTTCCGACATACCTGCTCACATTGCGCCAGCTGGCGCAAGGATTTGCGCGCCTGTGTGCCCGGCAACACATCGAACAAGCTTATGGGGATGCCTGTCGTCGCGTACTAAGCGCGATGATTACAGAACCCGACATGGTCGGTGGCATCGATGCTCGCGATAGCATTTTGATGCGCGCGCTTCCGGGTATGGTAGTCGCGAAGGCGGGGGCCGAAGGCGTGCAAGCAATGGGAATAGTCCGCCGCGCCATCGGCGTCGCAATCAAGGTCGAGGACGGAGCCGATCGGCCGTTATGGCCTATATGTGTAGCTATTCTGCGCAGATTGGATGTCTTACCCGAGTCGCTACCTGCAGAACTTTTGAAGGCGTGGCAAGCGGAACTCAAGAACACACGGGGCGACCGCGTTGGGTTCGTGCGAGCTTGCATTTAGATAGGGACCCTTGCGGGATTCTTTTGCAAAAGTCCGCGGAGTGGATCACGTCAGCATGCAACAAACGCTGCTGAAGTCGTAGGCCCGCTGCGTCGCCACTGAAAGCCCACCAACGGAATTTTAATCAATAGCGACTATCACCATCATTGTTGTGTTGTATTTTTGCGCGAGTCTAGTTGCGTGTAGCTGAAATGTTGAGCGACCTTTCCGTCCTGTTGCTTGTTCTATTCGCGATTCCGAGCATGGTGTTGCTGTACACGAAGCGATGACTTTTATCCTCGGCTGGCTCATCTTGAGTGTGTTCATCGGAATTTGCGTTTGTCGATTATTTATTCTTTCAGATGAGCAATAACTCTGGGCGTCAGGCCATGTCTAACAAGAAAATTGGTACTGCCGAGCCGCACCCAATTGAAGAAGTCGCTTGGCTGGATGTTTGGCTCAGGAGGGTGCTAATTGATCGCGGCATCCCGTCCCCAACGAGTCGCCGGACGGATGACACAAGCAACGCTATGTCCGCGCGGCAACGTCGGTTCAAGGAATAAGCCCCTGATCGTAGGGAATCAAACGTTAGCCGAGCGGGATCTCGCTGAGGGACAACAACGTATTTTGCGTCAGCGTCATGTTTAAGTTCCGCGGCATTGGCCTATGGCCCAACTTTAAAATCGTCACCATAAACTCGAAGATGGCGCGTGAGAGTTCGCCCGCCACAAAAAGGCAAGTGCAGGAGGTGGCGATGCTCATCCCGGTTTTTCACCTATCATTGACATTGCTGGTCGTCGTAGCAGACGGCGTTCCCAATTGGGACATGACACCGAGTTGTCGCAGTGCTGCCAATGCAGCAAACGCTGGAACGGCCAATGAAAGGCGAAAAGCCTGTATCGAGAGCGAAGAGAGAACACGTGAAAAGCTTGTTGCCGATTGGTCGTCGTATCCTGCCGCAGAGCGAACAAGGTGTATCGGGTCAATAAAATGGTTTAGCTAGCCCATAGAATTAGGGAACCGCTGGTCTATCCTGCTGAGCTACGTGACCATCAGACACGATGTAGCACAGGCGTGGGTCTAACGCATCATTTCGGCTAGTCAACCTTCGCGCCTGACGCGGCGACGACATCCTTCCACATCGTTCGTTCCTTCGCCGCGAACGCAATCGCACCTTCAGGTGTGCTGGAAAGAACTCGGGCACCGGCGACGAGAAACCGTTCCTGGATTGCCTGTTCGCCGGCGATCTGCCGTTGGGCCGCGGAAAATCTGTCGACGATCGGACGCGGGGTTGCCGCCGGAAATACGAAAGCTGCCCACGATGTCACCACAAAGTCCTTGATCCCCGCTTCGTTCATGGTGGGAACGTCCGGCATTGTCGGCCAGCGCTGCGCAGAGGTCGCGGCAAGCGCGCGCATTTTTCCCGACTGGATAACGGGCACATATGAAGCGAGATTATCGATCGCAAAATTGACGTCGCCCGCGAGCATGGCCGGAATGGTCTGCGCCGCCCCGCGAAATGGGACGTGAATTGCATCGATCCCCGTTTGCTTGGCAAACATCACGCCGGACAAATGCGGCGACGTGCCCACGCCAGGACTGCCATAACTGACGCGCCCTTTTTGCTTTGCCCAGCTCAGGAATTCAGCCAAGGTTTTTGCCGGGACATGATCAGTCGGAACGACAAAGACGTTAGGCAACTCCCAGGTGAGTGACGCCGGGACCATGTCGCGTTCGGGATCGTATGGCATCTTGTTGTAGAGATACTGATTGATCGCGAAATGACCGATAGTAGCGGCGCCAATCGTGTAGCCATCGGGCGCGCTCCCGGTAACGGCCGCGATGCCAATATTGCCGCCCGCGCCGGCGCGATTCTCAATCACGAAAGGCTGGCCGAAAATGTCCTTCAACCGCTCCGCAAGAATCCGAGTCAGCACATCGGTCGAGCCCCCGGCCGGATAAGGGACGATGATGCGCACCGGATGATCAGGCCAACGGGCGTCTTCACCATGCGCTCTAGTCACAGCCATTGCGCTGACAACAGCAATCGATGTCAGGACCTCGCGGCGGCTTGGCAAAGTGCGGCGCGTTTGCATTGATAGCCTCCCGGCGTTTCTTGATAACGTCTGCTGGCTTTTTCGGGCATTCTACAATGTGGCCGTCCGGCCGCCATCTTTATTGCGGTCTAGAGATTTGCCGAAAGACTTTTCGTTCGCGACATTTCTTGCAGTCTTCTTCATTGCGTATCCGTCAGTTTCCGTCCTCGAGCTAAAGGCACAGGAATCGTGCGGGCCGCCGGTCGCCGGAAGAGGCGCTGTCGCAAGCGTTCGCGACGGACCGACGGCCGACAAGTGCGGCTGGCGGCAATCGAAGTCGTCGACAGCAGCCGCCGCGCGCGTGGTCGCGTTCGTTCGTGTCGGTGACAGTCAACAGTCGATCCAGGAAATACTGGTCGAGCAGGGCCAGGCGCGGGTCGCAGCAATGATCGGCGACAAGGCGTGCGCCGATATCCTGTTGCGTTCAGAACGGGTTGCGCGTGCCGCCCGACGCGGTCTCTGGGAAGACCCAAATTTCGCCCCTTTGCGGCCGGAACATCTCAACCGGATTGCGGCCGCGCAGGGCCAATTTGCACTGGTAGAGGGCAAGTATTGTCGGTGCGCGAAAGCGACGCCACAATATATTTGAACTTCGGGCGGCGTTTGACGCGCGATTTTACGGTAACGATTCTTAAGCGTCATCGGCGAGAATTCGCCGCAGCGGGCATCGACCCGCAGGGGGTTGGAGGGGCGTCCAATTCGCGTGCGCGGTTGTTCGGCCCGGTTATCGATGCCGTGGCCCCTGAGCAGATCGAACGCGTCGAGTAAAATGCGTAGGGCGGGTATGGGTACGCTTAGATCCGGATTCGCAAGTCGAGCGCTGCTTGTCGCTCTTGCTGCGGCTTTGGCCGGTTGCACCGGCACGTCCGACACTCGTCTGATATCCTTGCCGGCGCCGCAGGCTTCTTCGCCGACCGGCCTCGAGCCGGCAACGCAACGGGAGCAGGCGCGCATCCTTGCGACCTATGGCGGTGAATACGACAACGCGCGTCTGCACGCGATGATCGAGAAGACCGTTGAGCGTCTCGTTGCGGCTTCTGAACGTCCTGACCTGAAATACCAGGTCGTCATTCTCAACTCGCCGTCCATCAATGCCTTCTCTCTTCCGAACGGAAAGCTCTACATCACGCGCGGACTGATTGTGCTCGCCAACGACAAGGCCGAACTCGCCTCGGTCCTCTCGCACGAAATGGGCCATGTGATCGCGCGTCACGCCGCAATTCGAGAGGAGCAGGCCCGCCAGGTCGCTATCATCAATCACGTGGTCAACGACGTACTGAGCGACCCGCAGGTCGGAGCTCTCGCGCTGGCCAAGTCAAAGCTCACGCTCGCTGCGTTTTCGCGGGCGCAGGAGTTCGAAGCTGACGGAATCGGCGTGGGCATTTCGGCACGCGCGGGATTTGACCCCTATGGGGCTTCCCGGTTTTTGACTGATATGCAGCGAACTGCGGATCTCAAGGCCTCTGCCGGCGGAGCCGACCCCCGCGCGCTGGATTTTCTGTCCAGCCACCCCGCTACCCCCGACCGTGTGAAGAACGCACTTGCCAACGCCCGTCAATTCAGCAGTCCTGGTGCTGGAGAACGTGACCGCAGCGAGTACCTGAGCAATCTCGATGGGATGGTTTACGGCGAAGATCCGAGCGAAGGCTTCGCGCGCGGCCGGCATTTTCTCCACCCCAAGCTCGGCTTTACGTTTGCCGCACCGCCGGGATTCACACTCGACAATACGGCGCAAGCGGTGCTCGGCCTCAAGGAAGGTGGCGGCGAAGCCTTGCGTCTCGATGTTGTGGCCGTCCCGGCCGAGCAGTCTCTGCCGGACTACCTCAAGTCGGGCTGGATGGAGAATGTCGACCCTACAAGTGTCGAAGAGTTCTCGGTCAACGGTTTTCCGGCGGCAACCGCTACGGCCGGAGGCGGCAACTGGTCATTCCGTTTGTACGCCGTGCGCTTCGGCAGCGAGGTCTACCGTTTTATCTTCGCTGCCAAAGCGAGATCGATGCAGGTCGATCTCGCGTTTCGCGAATCGATCATGAGCTTTCGCCGCATGACCTTGAAGGAGAGTCAGCAGGTCAGGCCGCTTCGTCTGAAAATCGTGACCGTCGGACCAAACGATACTGTCGAGAAACTCGCACAACGCATGGCAATGTCCGACCACCTCGAAAGATTCCGGACACTCAACGGCATCGGACAGCAGGACAGGCTGAAGCCCGGCGACAAGGTCAAGGTTGTCGTTGAGTGACAATGGGCGCACGACTCTTCTCGCGTCGATATTTCATTCTTTCTTTCCTGAAAACGAAAGAGACATTCGAATCGAGTTCAGCTCTCGCCGCCTTCGTAGTTGATCGTGAATTCTCGCGGCACGTCCGGACCCCAGAGGTAAAAAGAATCCTCCGGCTTGTGGTCGCCCGATAGCCAACGCTCCTCCTTCGGAATGTAATCGATATCGCAGGAGTACTCGGCGAAGCTCCCCCAAGGATCGCGCACGTAGTGGAAATAATTCGAGCCGAGCACGTGCCGGCCGAGGCCCCACCCCTTGGTCCAACCTTTGTCATGCATCCGCATCGCGCCGAGGCCGATATCATTCACGCTGGAAACATCCCAGCTGCAATGGTGAAAACCCGGCGCGCTGGACTTCACCAAGGCCAGAAGGTGATGGTCGCTGCCGTGAATCCCATGCATGAAGGCAACAATGTCGGCGGCGCGATCGGAAAGCCGAAGGCCAAGCGTACGCTCGTAAAATTTGATCGACTCGGAGACGTCGCGCGTAAAGATCAAAACATGCGAGAGCCGGCGCGGGCACACCGGGGGAGCTTTGTCTCGCGTCGTTGCGCCGGCGGCTCCTGCGGGAACGGAGATCCATTGGCTGTCCGATTTCCGGTCGGGAGACACTTTGGGTCCGACCTTCACTTCGATCAACACGCCTTCGTGGTTACGGAACCAGAAACCATTGCT
>DASRAF010000504.1:0-2237 GCA_035638295.1 Pseudolabrys sp. | reverse complement strand
CATGACGCAGCTATTCGAACACCTCATCGGCGGTCATTCGCATGACCAACGGTACCGTGAGGCCGAGCGCTTTGGCAGTCTTGAGGTTGATAACCAGCTCGAATTTGGTCGGCTGCATGACTGGCAAGTCGGCCGGCTTCTCGCCTCCACGCGCCTAGTCCATGGAGATGCGCGTCCCGATTTCGCCATTCAACAGCCTCTTGAGGTGGAAGCTGGCAAGCTGATCATCAGGTCGTTTACCAACATGCGCGGCGAAGGCGGCGATGGCGCCGGGATCGCTCGCTTCCAGTTTGGCAAATGCCTCGAGATAACCCTTCGTTGAGGGGTCGTCGTACTGTTCCGCCCGCAACGGCTCGAAGGCGCGAATGGCTTCCGAGCGGCCCCTCAGCAAAAGGTCCCCCACCGGACGGCCCCGGAAGTCATTCACCTTTGCCGCGAGGATCGCGCTGACACAAATGCGGGTGCCGAGTCGTTTGTTGGCCGCTTCCAGCCGCGCTGCGATGTTGATGGTATCGCCATAGGCCGTATAGTCGAAGAAGTGGCCGCCACCGAAATTGCCGACAATCGCCGGTCCTGCGTGAGCACCGATACGTGTGACTCCCAACGTGATGCCCTGTTTTTGCCAGTGCTCGCGGAATGATTCCGCGTATTCGTCCAAGGCCAGTGCGCAATTGACCGCACGGGCGGCATGGTCCGGCTGCACGCCCGGCGCTCCGAACAGCACGCGCAACGCATCTCCGATGATTTTTGCGACCGTACCGTCATTGGCGAATACGATGTCGGTCATGCCCGTGAGGTAGTCATTGAGAAGCGTTCCGAGGGCACTCGGCTCTAGCGCCTCCACAAGCGCGGTAAAATCGGCAATGTCGGTGAACAGCGTCGCGATCTCACGGCGTTGGCCGCCGAGATCAATTGCATCTGTGTCGCTAGAAAGCCGTTCGGCCAGGTTGGGCGAGAAGTAACGCGAGAGTGACGCGTATGCCCGTTCGGCTTTCACCTGGCGCCGCTGCGCCTCGCGCAGGACTTCGACGTGCCGAATGGTCTTAGTAATTGTCCGCTCAAGATCAACAAAATCGATGGGTTTAGTCAGGAAATCAAACGCGCCGCGGTTCATCGCGGCGCGAATGTTGGCCATGTCGCCATAGGCTGAGACAATGATAGTCGAAAGATTCTCGTCGTTCTCCTGCAATTTCTGCAGCAGCGACAGCCCGTCCATCCGCGGCATATTAATGTCAGTAACCACCAGGTCGACGTCGTGATTTGTCTCCAGCGCGGCTAGAGCGTCGACACCGTCGCAGGCGAACAGAAAGCTGACGGCACCAGCGCGAATCTCACGCCGGAACTTCTGCTGGATGAGCTTCGCTAGGTCGGGCTCATCATCGACAACCAGGATCCGTGCGGTCATGCGGCTCGTTCAACCCGCGTGTCGATCTCGCTCCGCAGCGCCCCAAAATCGATCGGCTTAGTGAATAGCGCCTCGGCGCCGCCTTCCAAGGCCTTGCGCTTGGTCTCCGCATCCCCATAGGCGGTGATCATGATCACCGGCACGTCAGGTCGCGCCGCTTTGGCTTTCGGCAGTAGTTCAAGGCCCGTCATCCCCGGCATGTTGATGTCGGAGAGGATCAGGATAATTGATACGTCGGCGGCATCAGCCATACGCTGAAGCGCCGTTTCGCCGGATCGGGCAAACTCCATGATAAAGCGGCCGGCGCGCAAATCATGGCGGAACTGTTGGCGAAACAGCATCTCAACGTCCGGCTCATCATCAACCACGAGAACGAGAAGTTTCACGTTGACGCTTCCTGTTTGCCAATGGCCGCGGCATTGCGCGGGAGGGTAATGCGAAACGCGGTGAACTCGCCCGGCATTGTGTCAACGTCGATAGACCCGCCATGCTGTTTGACGATGATGTCGTGGCTGATTGACAGGCCAAGTCCTGTCCCCTCTCCGGCGGGCTTGGTGGTGAAGAAGGGATTGAACATCTTCTCCTTCACGTCAGGCGGAATGCCAGTGCCATTGTCGCGGATCGTTATTTCGACCCGGTCACCGAGATTTTTGGTGCTGGCAGCAAGAATGGATTCGTAATCTTCTCCGTCAGCTTCGGCTTTGCGCTTGACCACCGCATAGAAGCCATTTGAGATCAGGTTCAGAAGCACACGCGTGATGTCCTGCGGGAAGACGTCGGCCTCGCCGGCGGTCGGATCGAATGATCGCTTCAGCGTAATATTGAAGCCGTG
>DASRAF010000503.1:0-3114 GCA_035638295.1 Pseudolabrys sp. | reverse complement strand
TCTCGGCAATTTGAACTACAGTGTGTTCGACCCGAGGACACCCGTTGGATGGGTAGGTGCGTCAAACAAAGTTTCCGGCGACATTGTGCGCGGAGCGGTCAGCTACAAGTTTGACTGGACGTTCTGGGACCTTATCTTCGGTCGTCGCTAGTTCGGCACTAGTGCTGAGTGCGCGGCCATCAGTCTATGAACTCAAGCGTTAGGAGTACCGTCGTACAGGTTCGATTGGCTGCCTGATTTGTGCTGGAGGACCGAATATCGGTTCAACAGTTACAACAGCAAAGACATCCAAGTCCTCAGTGGCGGCGTTCCGGTCACCGGCGACTTTATCCATTCAGTCTGAACCTCAGCCGCTTCATAGAGCCTGCAGAGGCCTCGGTATTGCCCCGGGGCCTCTTTGCTGCCGATTCGGCATCCGCTATCTGAATCATGCAGACATGCCAGCGAGAAGCGTGGCTTGAATTTTTGCGATTGGTGGACAGTTAATTCTTTGCTGGGCTTAATCGGCGTCCCGGTGACTGCCTATGTCTTCAGGCGAACTTTTTTGTTGTTGTGATGCGTCCACCGGCACTTGTCGCCGCAAAAGCGCACTCGGGCTCGCTTTTCGCGTCCTGGACCGTAAGGCGTACCGCAAACTTCACAGTTCTGAAATGTTGTCCCGCCCGCGATCATTTGGGCCGCGTGATAAATCAGCGCGGCTTGCGTATTCTCGGGACGCAAATGCAGTGAAGCTCCGTTCGCCTTGAGGGCAAGAAAGATTGTGAGATGGCCAAATTAGGGTACCTTGTTTTTCAAAACTCGGCAAAAACTCATTCTCACGCAATAATCCAATGTGGCGAGCAATCAAAAAAGTTTCTTTCGAGAGTAGAAAACTCCTCCGCGTCTGGATCCAAAGGGTTGCTCGATTGTTGCTTGATGGCGCCCTTGCGGCCAAAGCGCTTTACCAACTTGGCGAATCCTTGAGTCCGGTGCTTTTGGGCAGCATGCCATTTTGGCATTGCAGTCTCCGGCGAGCCATAACCTGTCGCAAGTGATGGATCAGATTAAGGCTTCCGGACACTCGACCGACTGGTTGCGCGAAATCGGTGCGGGCGTTCTCACGCGGGGCGCCCGCCTCTATCTGAACGAAAAAGAAACGCGAGTGTCCGTTTTTGGCCCTTAGCGGACATCCCTAGTTGCACCGCACATGTCCGCTTCGAGGTAAAGCGGACAGTGTAACTGAGGATCAGAGTACCGCAACGGATTTCCCCATTGGGCAATTGATGCTGCCAGCATTTGCGCTGATGCTAAGGCGTGGTTCGAACCAGCGACCCGTTGGAGGCTACGATGAAATCCAACAATTGTCCTTCCGGCATTGACCGTCGCGCTTTGGTTTCAAGTTTGGCCCTGCTTCCAGCGTTGTCCGGTACGCTGTTTTCCACGCTGGCCCAAGCGCAAACTGCACCGGAAGCGGCGCTTGCGTCGTGGAACGATGGTCCTGCGAAACAGGCGATCTTTGACTTCGTGCGGGCCACGACTGCGCAAGGAAGTCCCCAATTCGTTCCGCCCGAAGATCGCATCGCCACTTTTGATCAAGACGGCACGTTGTGGGTCGAACACCCAATCTACTCGCAAGTTGTTTATTGCTTGGACCGCGTGCCCGCAGTGGTCGAGCAAGACCCGAAACTCAGGAACGTCGAACCATTCAAGACGGTGCTTTCCGGCAACCGCGAGGCAATTGCCAAGCTCTCGCTACATGATCTTGAAAAAATTCTCTTCGCCACACTGACCGGCATGTCGGTGGACAACTTCGAGGCGGAAGTAAAGAAGTGGCTGACGAGTGCAAAGGATGGGCGCTGGAAACGACCCTACACCGAACTCATCTATCAGCCGATGCTCGAAGTCATGGAGTATTTGCGCAGCAATGGCTTCAAAACCTATATCGTAACTGGCGGCGGTCAGGACTTTGTGCGGGTTTATAGCCAGCAGGTTTATGGCATACCGCCCGAGCAGGTGGTCGGTACCGCTGGCGGTACAAAGTACGGCTACCGTAAAGACGGCACGCCCTTCCTAACCAAAGAGCCGAAGCTTCTTCTCAACGATAACAACGCGGGCAAGCCCGAAGGCATTCACCTAATGATCGGTCGACGGCCGCACGCGGCGTTCGGTAACTCGACAGGCGACCGACAAATGTTGGAATACACGGGCGCTGGCGACGGTGCGCGCCTGATGATGCTGGTGCTGCACGACGATGCGAAACGCGAATACGCCTACGGGCCAGCGCAAGGGTTGCCGGATACCAAGGTCGGAACCTTTACCCAAGAGCTTTTTGATGAGGCAAAGAAAGACGGCTGGATCGTTATCAGCATGAAGGGCGACTGGAACCGCATCTTTAAATTTGAACAAAACACTTGATGTCCGCTTCTGGCCTATAGCGGACATCAGTGATCGCGCTGCAAGTGGTATGGTCATTGGCCGTTACACTCAGATCGAACAGGATTGCACTCCGTGAATGCCGATTAATCCGCCAGAGATTTTTGGGTGACATCTCAACATATATTGCAGGCAATCGTGACCGTTCTGGCGGTCATAAATCCGGTGGTCTGCGGCTCGATTTTTTTGACGTTGACGCCAAGCCTTACGCACCAGCAAAGATGGCGGGCGGCTGTCAGAGTCGCGCTCAGCATTCTTGTCATACTCGTTGGCTCTGCGCTGATTGGGCTCAAAGTCCTGAGCGTTTTTGGCATTTCACTGGATGTCTTCCGCATCGTAGGAGGGACAATCATCGCATATATGGGCTTCGACATGCTTCGCGGTCGTCAGACGGTTGGTCAAGAGTCGCCGACGAGTGATGATCATGCCGCGCCAAACTCATTTACCCCGCTCATAATGTTCGCCGCCGTCCTGGTACGATTACGACGGTGGTGACCATGGCAGCCGTTCACACCCCAGATGAGTTGCCAATAACTGCAATTGTCGCCGCCATCGTCGGCGCGAGCGTTACCTTAGCGGTTTTGCTTCTGGCCACAGAGATCGGGCCGCATCTTGGTCGCGGAACGCAGGCCGTGGTCACCCGTTTTATGGGGCTCATTGTAGCTTCCATGGGAATGCAATTCGTACTGGCTGGGTTAATTC
>DASRAF010000502.1:0-24890 GCA_035638295.1 Pseudolabrys sp. | reverse complement strand
TGGTTGCCTTCCTGCAAGCGATGACATTGTTCGGCTCGCCGGCGATCCTGGCGATGCCGGCCGGCTTCCACACGATGACCACCAAAATCTGGAGTCTCTTCCAGTTTCCGCCTCAGCCGGAACTGGCTGCAGCTGCTTCGCTGCCGCTCCTGATACTCACCATCATCTTGTTGCGTGCGGAGCATATGGTGCTTGGGCGCCGCGGCTACTCCGTCGTCGGTGCGAAGAACAGCGAACCACGCATCGTGCGGCTGGGCCGGTGGCGTTGGGTCATGCTCACGATCGCGATGCTCGTACTGATGTGCCCGGTTTTCTTGCCCTATTTCGCGCTGCTTAACGCTTCGTTCTCGAAAGTTGCGTCGCACCTGGTGTCGTTCAACAACTTCACCCTGCACAATCTGCACTTCGTGTTCTACGAACTGTCGGCAACCAGGCTGGCGCTGTGGAATACGTTCATTCTCGGAACGCTGGCGGCGACCGCGGGCACGGTGCTCGCGCTTGTGATCGCGTATGTACATGTGCGCCAGGCTGTCAGCGGGTATCGCCTGCTCGGCTTTCTCGCAACCGCTCCGGTGGCGATACCAGGGATCGTCCTGGGCGTCGGGTTGTTCTTCACCTATACGCGACCACCCTTTGTGCTTTATGGGACATTGTGGATTCTATTGATCGCCTTCGTGACGTTGAATATGCCGGCGGCCTATCAGCAACTGCAGTCGGCCTTCAAGGCCGTGCACCCTGAACTCGAGGACGCAAGCCGCATACTTGGCGCGACGCGGTTACAGGCTCTTTGGCAGATCACCGCGCCGCTGCTGCGAACAAGCGTCATTGCCACGTGGTGCTTTATCTTCGTCGGTGTGATCCGCGAACTGTCGGCGGCGATCATGCTGTTCACCTCGGAGACCAAGGTGTTGTCGGTCCTCATCTATGACCTCAATGAAAGTGGCGATCTCGCCGCCATCGCGGTGCTTGGTCTGCTGATGCTGGTCCTCACGTTCGGTATCGTCGCGCTTGCCAATAGCCTGAAGTTCGGTGGCGCGCGCCGGCTCTCTGGGACGCCATGATCGTGGTGATCCTGTGAGCGGCCAATTGCCCAAGATATCTGTTGCCGAGCAGCTTGCTGAGCGCGTGGCGGCTTTGCACGCCGATCGCCTGTCGAAATCCTTGCGACAAAAGTGCGAAGAGCTTCTGATCGACGTGGTGGGTCTTTGTGTAACCGCGCGCAACGAGGACTATATCAAGAGTGCTCTTGCCGGTTGCGACGACGATGGTCTGTGCACGGCCATCGGCCATGCGCGTTGCTTCAGTGCTGCCAGCGCTGCCTTCGTCAATGGCACCGCCGCCCATGGCGAGGACTTTGACGATACCTTCGAGGGCGGCCCTGTGCACGCCGGTGCAGTGATTGTGCCGGCGGTGCTGGCGGTGTGTGAGCGCCACAAGCCGGACGGTCGCGCCGCGTTTTTTGGAATTGCGGTGGGCACTGAAGTCATGTGCCGGTTGAGCACGGTCGTTCCGAAGGCGGTTCACAAGGCCGGGTTCCATCCGACGGCCATCTTCGGCGCGATGGGTGCGGCGGCTGGCGTGAGTGCTGCGCTGGGCCTGAACGCAAAACAACTTGTCGATGCGCTCGGCATTGCCGCCAGCATGGCGTCGGGCATCATCGAGTACCTGGCGGAGGGCACCTGGACGAAACGACTGCATCCCGGATGGGCGGCACAATCCGGTATCCGCGCAGCGTTGCTCGCGCGGGGCAGATTCATCGGGCCGCGCACCGTGTTCGAGGGCCGCCATGGACTCTTCCACGGCTTCGCCCATACGACGCAAGGCAACTATGGCGCCCTCACTGGTGATTTCGGTACGCGCTGGGTAACCGAGACGCTTGCATTCAAGCCATATCCCTGCGGGACGATGGCGCATCCCTACATCGACTGTGCGAAGCGCCTTGCTGCACGCGGCATCAAGGCCGGCGATGTGAAGGAGCTGGTCTGCGAAGTGGCGGAAGGCACGGTGCACAGACTTTGGGAGCCGCTGGCCGACAAACAGCGCCCGCCGAACGGTTACGCCGCGAAATTTTCAACGCCGTTTCTGCTCGCCACAGGCTTTGTACGCGGTGTCGTCGGCCTCGACGCTTTCACGGACGCCGCGGTGGGCGACAAGGATGTGCTCGCGCTCTCGTCGAAAGTCCGTTACGTGATCGATCCGGATAATCCTTATCCGAACAATTTCACCGGCCACATTCGCGCGGTACTCAACGACGGCACGGTCGTAGAGGAGCGACAGCCTCATTTCCGCGGCGGGGCGCACGAACCGCTCTCTCGCCCGGACATCGAGGAAAAATTCATGCTCAATGCTCGCCATGGCGGATGGGATGAAAAGCGTGCCGCGGCGGCGATTGCGAAGCTTGCAAAGCTGTTCGATGGAAAAATCGATTTGGCGTTCTTGCGGGGATAGATTTTTCGTTATACCGGCAATGTCACGGATGACGAGTGGAGAGAAACCTCATGAGTGAAAAAGAGCTCGCCGGCAAAGTGGCAATTGTTACGGGTGCCGGACGCAACATCGGTCGTGCTATCGCAATTCAACTCGCACAGGCCGGCGCTTCTGTCGTTGTCAACGTGCGGTCCAACAAGGCTGAAGCCCATAGCGTATTGCGCGAAATCGAGGCCGCTGGCGGGAAAGCAGCCGCTGTTCTCGGTGACATCGCCGAAGAGAAGACCGCTTCTGCGCTTGCTGATACCGCGCTCAAGAAATTCGGTCGTATCGACATTCTGGTTAACAATGCCGCGCTTCGCCGCGAAAAGCCGATCATCGAAATGAGCTACAAGGACTGGCGCGAAGTGATCGGCGTGATCCTCGACGGGACTTTCCATTGCGTACACGCCTGCCTGCCGGCGATGAGAAAAAATGGCGGGACCATCATCAATATCGGCGGGATGAGCGCGCACATCGGTTCGAAAGATCGCGCGCATGTCATGACGGCAAAAACAGGCCTGGTCGGGTTTACGCGGGCGCTCGCGCATGACCTCGCGGCCGAGAAAATTACCGCTAACTGCGTGGTGCCGGGCGCAATCGATACATCGCGGCCTGCCTCGTCGCAGGCCCCGGCACATCACCTGACGCATGGCACCATTTCCGGCGAGCGGGGAAAGCCCGACGATGTCGCCGCCATGGTGCGGTTCCTCTGCAGCCCCGGTGGTCGCTACGTCACCGGCCAGACCATTCACGTCAGCGGGGGCGGCTATCTGGGTTCATAGCCCGCTGCCACTGGCGAGGGGCGACAGGGTGGCCGCACCCTTGCGAAAATGCTAATCCAACCGCCCTAGTTCGTTCCGGGTAACAACGAGGCTCCCATGTATTCCGATCTCGCGCTTTATATCGACGGCAAATGGCTCAACGGCGAAGGCCGCAAGGGCGAGGACGTTACCAATCCGGCTACCGGAAAAACCCTCGCGCGTCTGCCGCACGCCAGCAAAGCGGATCTCGATGCCGCACTGGCCGCAGCTGAAAAAGGCTTCGCGGCGTGGAAAGCGACCTCGGCCTACGATCGCTCGAAGATCATGCGCAAGGCTGCCGATCTGCTGCGCGAGCGCTTCGATCACGTTTCCAAGGTGATGACCCAGGAACAGGGCAAGGTCTATGTCGAGTCGCGAGCGGAAGTGATCACCAGCGCCGACATCATCGACTGGTATGCCGAGGAAGGTCGCCGTACGTATGGTCGCGTCGTGCCCGGACGGCAGAAGGGCGTACGCCAGATGGTTATCCAGGAGCCGGTCGGTGTCGTTGCGGCTTTCACACCCTGGAATTTCCCGACGCTGACGCCCGTCCGCAAGATTGCCGGGGCGCTTGCGGCCGGCTGCTCGATCATCATCAAGGCTTCGGAAGAAACGCCGGGTGGATGCGTCGAACTGGTGAAATGCTTCGCCGATGCAGGTTTGCCGGCGGGCGTCCTCAATCTCGTGTTCGGCGTGCCTTCTGAAGTGTCCGAGCATCTGATCCCGAAAAAGTCAGTCAAGAAGATCTCGTTCACCGGCTCCGTTCCGGTCGGCAAGCACCTCGCCGAGCTGGCGGCCAAAGGCATGAAGAAGGCCACCATGGAGCTGGGCGGCCACTCGCCGGTTGTGGTGTTCGACGATGCCGACCCGGAAAAGACCGCTGATACCATCGCGGCGTTCAAATATCGTAACGCCGGGCAGGTCTGCATCTCACCGACCCGCTTTTACGTGCACGAGAAAAACTACAGCAAGTTCGTCGCTCGCTTCACCGAATACGCCAAGGGGTTGAAGCTCGGTGACGGGCTGGAAAAGGGCATCACCCTCGGCCCGCTCGCCAATCCGCGCCGATTGGATGCGATGGAGAGCTTCGTCAATGACGCCAAGGATCGCGGGGGCAAGGTGGCAACTGGTGGCTCGCGACACGGCAACCAGGGCTACTTCTATGAACCGACCGTGATCACTGATGTTCCGGACGATTCCAAGATCATGACGGAAGAGCCGTTCGGTCCTGTCGCGCCGATCGTGCCGTTCAAGAGCTTTGACGAAGTGGTCGAGCGCGCAAATTCACTCCAATTCGGTCTCGCGGCCTATGCTTTCACCACATCGGACAAGAACGCGTCAGCAATCAGCGACGCGCTGCAGTCTGGAATGGTCGGCGTCAACAGCATCGCGATTTCGACGCCCGAGACGCCGTTCGGTGGCATCAAGGAATCGGGCTACGGATCCGAAGGCGGCATCGAAGGCCTGCAGGCTTACATGAACATCAAGTTCATTTCGCAGGCGTAATCGCGGACTGCACTGCGACGCGTAATGGCCGGGTTCGTCCCGGCCATTCGTTTTCTGGCAAGCATCGCGGAGTGGTGGCGCCTATTTGGCCGCCATTCCCTTCTGGCATGCGGCCCAGACTTTTGCAGGTGTTGCCGGCATGTCCATGTGATCGGCCGCGCCATTCGGGATGGCGTTCGAAATCGCGTTCATCACCGCGGCGATGGCGGCCGTCGTGCCGGCTTCGCCCGTGCCCTTGACGCCAAGCGGGTTGCTCGTTGCCGGCACAGAGTGCACCGCTTCGCGCAATTCGACCGGCATCGTGTGCGCCTGCGGCATGCCGTAATCCATGAATGAGCCCGCAACCAGTTGGCCGCTGCCGGCATCGTAGACTGCGTTTTCCGCCAGGGCCTGGCCCAGGCCTTGGGCGATGCTTCCGTGCACCTGGCCTTCGACGATCATCGCGTTGAGCATCACTCCCGGATCATCGACCGCCGTGTAAGTGATCAGGTCGACGACGCCGGTTTCGGGGTCAATCTCGACCTCGGCGATGTGGCAGCCGTTGGGAAATGTGAGGGGAGCCTCGGTTTTTTCTTTGGTGTCCAGATTTTCGCTGAGTTCGTGCGCGCGCCTTGCGGTTTCGAATAACGAGATCTTGCGGTCGGTTCCAACGACCTCAAAACTTCCACCGCGGTACTGGATATCCGCTTCCGCAGCCTCCAGCAGAGCCGAAGCGACTTTTTTGCCCTTTGCCAGCATGACGTCGGCAGTGTGCACGATCGCGCTTCCTGCGCACATGGCAGAGCGCGAGCCGACTGATGCGAAGCCGGTCAGCCCCTGCGCCGTGTCGCCGTGCCGGTGCTGAATCTTTGCGGCGTCGATGCCGAGCTTGCCGGCGAGTAGGCGTGGAAAAACGGTCGCATGCCCCTGGCCGGTAGATTGGACATTGCAGCCGAGAATGAGCTGCTCGCCGCCGGGAAACGAAACAGCGGCCTGTTCCATCGGCATTGCACCGGCGTGCTCGAGCATGCAGGAGACCCCAATGCCACGAAGTTTCTTGCGCTTTGCCGATTCACGCCGCCGTTTGTTGAAATTCTCGAAATCCGCAAGTTTCAGCGCCTTGTCCATGATCGCCGGAAAGTCGCCGCTGTCATACGTGTTGATCGGGGTCTTGAACGGCATGGCCGATGCGGGGATGAGATTCTTTTTGCGCAATCGCACCGCATCGATGCCGGTAATGCGCGCAGCTTCCTCTACGACGCGTTCAAGGGCGTAATTTGCTTCAGGCCGGCCCGCCCCTCGATAGGGACCAATCGGTACCGTGTTGCTGAAATAGCAGGCGACCGAAACATCGATCTTTGGAATGCGATACATGCCGGGCAGGCAACGCGCGAAATTGTTGGTGTTGATGCCGACGCCCGCGGTGCTCACATAGGCGCCCTGGTTGCACAGGTGTCGCACGCGAAGTGCCAGAAATTTACCCTTTTCATCGAGTGCCAGTTCGGCCTCGGTCACCGTGTCGCGCGCCTGCGTATCGGTAAGGAAAGCTTCTGAACGGGTCGACTGCCAATTCACGGGACGACCGAGTTGGCGCGACGCCACCAGCAAGGCCGGATATTCGGGATAGGGCGGCGTCTTCATGCCGAAGGCACCACCGACATCCTCGGTAATCACGCGCAGCTTTTCAGGTGGAAGGCCCATCACGGCCGCGGTCAGATTGCGCAGGGAGTCGGCGCTCTGCGAGCAGACGTGCAGCGTATAGCTGTCATTTGCCTTATCATAGATGGCGGTTGAGCCGCGCGTCTCCATCGATGCAACGACCATGCGCTGATTGACAACGCTGACCTTGGCGACGTGCGGCGCCTTGGCGATGGCCTCTGCGACATCACGCTCATTATTTCCGTCGGGCACCGGGCCGGGCCAGTCAACGCAGAGGTTACCGGGCGCTTCGGCATAAAGCTGGGTGCCATCTTTTCTCATGGCGTCATGCAGATCAATGACTGCCGGCAATTCGTCGTATTCGACCCGCACGAGGTCCGCTGCGTCCTGCGCGGCGCCAATCGTCTCGGCGACCACCATTGCGACCGGGTCACCGACATGCATGACCTTTTCGCCCGCGAGTGCCGGCCGAAACGGCATTATCATCTTCGCGCCGTCGCGGCCCGGCACGGGCGGATGTCGTGACACGCTGCCGACATTCGCCGCTTTCATGTCTGCGGCAGTCAGCACGGCCAGAACCTTCTTTGCCCTGCGCGCTTCATCCGCTCTGACCGAAACCAAACGTGCGTGCGCATGCGGTGAGCGTACGAAAGCGGCGAAAGCGGTATTGGGCAGCCGGAGGTCATCCATGAAGCGGCCCGCTCCGCGCACCAGGGCGTCGTCTTCAACGCGCGGTGTGTGGTTCGGATCGACGGGGCTTGCGGTCATGTGTGGTCCGATATTGCTTGCGGGTCTCGTTTATAGCCGAAAGCGCAGGGTGCAACAGGGGCTTGCGTCCGTCAGCGGGCTGCGGCACTGAGGCCTTTGTTGCCGCACCACGTGTGGCGCCTTTCGGGTGGTGAAATGAGCAAAGTGCGCGCTATCGATACTCACACGCATGTCTTGACCCAGGAGACCGCCGCGCTTTTGCGCAAGGAGGCTCCGAAGGTTCCGGTGACGATCACGCCGATCGATGAGGCGTCGGCAACGCTCGATGTTGGAGGAGTTGCCTACCGGCCTTATCCGCGCGGTGGCTTCGATATTGAGCATCGATTGCGCGACATGGATGCGGCCGGTGTCGATGTGCAGGTTCTTTCCGCCACTCCGCAAACTTATCTCTACAATCAGGAAGCAGGGTTAGGCGCCGCCACCGCGGCGATTCAGAACGATCAGATCGCTAAACTGGTCAAGACGAATCCGCAGCGGTTCATGGGAATTGCGACATTGCCGATGCAGGCGCCAGAAAAAGCCGCCGGCGAGCTCCGACGCGCGATCACAAAGCTTGGTCTGCGCGGCACAATGATCGCGTCGAATATCATGGGGAAGAATCTCGACGATCCGAGCTTCGAGCCTCTATGGGCGACCGCCGAGGATCTTGGCGCCTTCGTCTTCGTGCATCCAAACAATGTGGCCGGCGCCGATCGCATGAAGTCCTATTACCTGAACAATTTGATCGGTAATCCACTCGACACCACCATTGGTGCGGCCTGTCTTTATTTTGGTGGAGTTCTTGACCGGCATCCGCGACTCACGGTCGTGTTGGCTCATGGCGGTGGCTTTACGCCCTACCAGGCCGCGCGATGGGAACATGGATGGGACGTGCGACCGGAGCCAAAGAAAAACATCTCGGGCCGACCGAGCGATATCGCGAAACGCTTCTACTACGACACCATTCTGCACTCTGCGCCGGTGCTGGAGTTCATGATCGGGTATGTCGGCGCCGATCGTGTGATGCTCGGCAGCGACTATCCTTACGACATGGGCATGATGGATTGCGTGGATCACGTGCGGTCGTTGAAGATCTCGGATGCCGACAAGGCAATCATTCTCGGATCGCGCGCGGAAGCATTGCTATCGGGGAAATCATGAACGTCCAGTCTACCAAAGCGGTGCGGATCCCAACGGCAGCCGTTACGGGTCTGATCGTTGATGCCATGGGCAAAGCCGGCGTGGCCAAAGATGACGCCAGCAAGATCGCCGAGCTCATGCTGGAAGCGGATCTGATCGGCGCCGACGCGCACGGCGTGTTTCGCCTCCCGCAATATGTCCAGCGGCTAAAGCTCAACTCGACAAATCCGTGTCCGAATATCACGGTGAAGCGCACCGCCCCGGCAACGGCGCTTGTCGATGGTGACAACGGCATGGGTCATCTGGTTGTCGCACGCGCCGCAGAGACCGCGATCGAACTCGCGCGCGAATGCGGCGTCGCCTGGGTCGGCTGCCGCATGTCAGGTCACGCCGGTGCTGCCGGGGTCTATGCTGCTTTGCCGCTCAAGGCCGACATGGTTGGCCTGTATTCCGCGGTCGCCAATGCCAATCACATGCCGCTCGCCGGCGGCGCCGAGCCGTTGCTCGGTACAAATCCGCTGGCGGTTGCCATCCCTGCAGGCAAGGAAGCGCCGATTGTCCTCGACATTGCCACCTCGATCGTTTCGTACGGGACGATCAAGAACTATCGCCTGCAGAACAAGCCATTGCACGACGACTGGATGATTGATCCGAAAACCGGAGAACCGATCACTGATCCGCACAAGAGCGCCGAAGCGCTGCTCCTGCCGATGGCGGGCTACAAGGGCGCGGGGCTCGCGCTGACGTTCGGCCTTCTCGCCGGCACCCTCAACGGTGCGCTGTTTGGTCGCGACTGCGTCGATTTCAACGCTGAACCTGACAAGGTCACCAATACCGGTCAGTTCGTGCTCGCGCTCGATCCGAGCCGGTTTCAGCCGCTCGATCAATTCAAGTCAGAAGTCGACCGGCATATCCGGGAGATGCGCAATACAAAAGCGCTGCCGGGTCAAAGTGTTCGTCTGCCCGGCGAGCAGCGGGCGCAGCGTCGCGTCGATCGACAGCGCAACGGACTGGCGCTTGCGCCTGAGCTATTGACGCAGCTCGAAAAATTGGCGGCCGAGCTGTCGATCAAAACGCTGCGCGAGCGTTCCTAGCCTGCATAGCAGAATCACAGAACGGCCTTATTTGTAGCGCTCTAAAAACAAATCGGAGCGCCTCGCTCTCGGTCAGCGCGAGGTCACCCGATGCGCTGCTTGCGCAAATTGTTTGTCAAATCAGAGTGATGAAGCTGATCGAATCCGAAAAAATTGTGCGGTGGGTTGCCCGGAAGCTGGCGCACGCGAGTTGTCTTCTCGCGCTCGGCGGCCTGTTTTCTGTGCTGCCTATGCCGAGCGTCTCGAGTGAGAATTCTTTGGATCGAATCCAGGCGGGATCGTGGGTTGTCGCGTCGATGTACTGGGAAGACAAACTTGTTTCGACCGGCAAAGCGTTCAACCCCATCGGATGGCACGCGGCTCACAAGACATTGCCGATCGGTACACTCATTCGCGTGTCGAATCCGAAGAATCACCGTTCAATCAACGTGACAATCAACGACAGAGGTCCGTTTGTCGCGAATCGCGATCTGGATTTAAGTCTTGGTGCCGGGACGCTGCTGGGACTGCGGGGGCTGGGCACCGTCTATATGGAAGTCCTGTCGATTCCGCCGATAAAGGATCGCCGGCCGGTCGTGGAAAGTCTGTTCGCGGTCAACGACACCAATGCCGCTTGCTCGGGCGTGCAGCCCTGCTAGCCATTGGCGCGAGCACTGGTTCCATTCGCTTTGAAGGGTCGGCGCTTGACCGCTGTCTGTCGCCAAATGGCCGCCAAAAAAGGGGAATCTGAAAAAGCTCCCTCGGCCATTAACCTAAAAAGGTAAACGAGATTTAACGGATACCTCCAATTTGTTAACCTTTATCGCTAACGGGGCGGATGACCGATTGCGCTTAAGCGGCCTTTTCAGGCGCCGCCATCGCTTGCCGTTCGGCTTGCGGCGCAACCGGGGGGTCCCGCCGTAACGCATCCGGTCCTGTTTCGACTCGCCGCCTGCCGAGGGTCGAGAGTGGGCGTGCGACGCTGTTTCAACGAGGGAGTGGCGCAGTGACGGCAGGGATTCTGCTCAGTAGCCAAACGCGGGGCGATTCGGTCGAACTCAGCGCTGCCGGGTCTTGGACTGCCGAGTACGCCGGCGCGATCGAGCCTCAGGTCGATGCCGCGACGCGCGGAGTCACGGCGCGCAGCGTTGCGATCAACATCGCGCGTGTCGACTATCTCGACACATATGGCGCCTGGCTCATCGAACGGACTTTGCGCATTTGGACGAGCCAGGGACGCGAAGCGCGTCTCGTCGGCCTGCGTGAGGACTACCGAGGTCTCTTCGACAAGGTCCACTCCGGAACGCAGACGCTCTCACCACCGCCTCCCAGACGGAACAGCATCATCGCAACGCTGGAAAGCGTCGGCATGACCATGACGTCGGTCGGCGCCGATCTTGTGATGCTGGCGCAGATGCTTGGATCGCTGCTGGTCGCGGTCAAGCGCGTGATGCTGCGGCCGACGAGTTTTCGCTTCACCTCGATGGTGCATCAGCTCGAGCGCGTCGGTTGGCGCGCGGTGCCGATCATTCTCCTGATCACCGTGCTGATCGGCGCAATCCTCGCGCAGCAGGGCATTTTCCATTTCCGTAAATTCGGAGCGGACATCTACGTCATCGACATGGTCGGCGTTCTGGTCCTGCGCGAAGTCGGCGTGCTGATTGTTTGCATCATGGTTGCCGGGCGATCAGGCAGTTCATACACGGCCGAGCTTGGCGCCATGCGCATGCGCGAGGAAATCGACGCGTTGCGCACGATGGGTTTTGATCCGGTCGAAGTTCTCATTTTGCCGCGCATTACAGCTCTCGTCATCGCCGTTCCGATCCTGACATTTCTCGGATCGATGGCGGCCCTTTACGGCGGCGGACTCGTGTCGTGGCTCTACGGCGGAATTCAGCCGGAGGTTTTTCTCGCGCGGCTGCGCGAGGCCGTCACCAGCGCGACGTTTGAAGTGGGAATGATTAAGGCGCCTTTCATGGCACTCGTCATCGGCATCGTCGCCTGCGTCGAGGGATTGCAAGTGCAAGGCAGCGCTGAATCGCTCGGCGAGAAGACGACGAACTCCGTGGTAAAGTCCATTTTCCTTGTCATCGTGCTGGACGGTATCTTCGCCATGTTCTTCGCCTCTATCGGGATGTGAAATGGCAAAAGATTCCGTCATCGAGGTGCGCGATCTGGTCGTCGAGCTCAAGGGCAACCGGATTCTCAATGGCGTTACGCTCGATGTCTATCGCGGCGAGATCCTCGGCTTTGTCGGAGCTTCTGGCGCCGGCAAATCCGTGCTGACGCGCACGATCCTCGGCCTGTTGCCCAAGCAGCTGGGACGGATCAGCGTCTTCGGAGTCGATTTGGACGAGGCCGGTGAACTGCAGCGCCAGGAGATCGAGCGACGTTGGGGCATCCTGTTCCAGCAGGGCGCTTTGTTCTCGTCATTGACTGTCGGAGAAAATATCGAATTTCCGATCCGGGAATATCTCGATTTGTCCGATCGCCTGATGACTGAAATCGCCATCACCAAGCTGGAAATGGTCGGACTCAAGCCGGACGTCTATCGAAAATACCCCTCCGAACTCTCCGGAGGCATGATAAAGCGCGTCGCACTGGCTCGGGCACTGGCGCTCGATCCGGAAATCCTCTTTCTGGACGAGCCGACGTCGGGCCTTGACCCGATCAGCGCCGGCGATTTCGACCAGTTGATATTGACCCTCCAGCGGGTTTCGTCGATGGCCGTTTTTATGGTAACCCATGACCTCGACAGCTTGCATACGATCTGCGATCGGATCGCTGTTCTCGGCGACGGCAAGATCATTGAAGCCGGCAGTATGGATACGATGCTGGCATCGCAGCACCCATGGCTTAAGGCCTATTTCCATGGTGTGCGTGCCCGAACAGGGCTCAAAGCTGCGGCCAGGAACTAACGGAGCAGGATGATGGAGAGAAAAGCGCACTACGCACTGATCGGGTTGTTCACGTTCGCCGTGGTTGCGGGCGCGTTTGGCTTCATCTTCTGGCTGCACCACTCGTCGGGAAAGAAACAGGCCGTCGCTTATCGCGTGATCTTCGACAGTTCCGTGTCCGGATTGCAGGTCGGCGGAAACGTTCTGTTCAATGGCATTCGTGTCGGCGAGGTCACCAATTTGCGACTCGATCCCGACAAGCCGAACCAGGTGGTGGCGATGCTGGCGGTCAACAAGTCGACGCCAATTCGTTCTGACACCCGTGTTGGTCTTGAGTTTGCCGGACTGACCGGCGTTGCCGCGGTATCGCTGAAGGGCGTTTCGGCAAAAACGCCTCTGATCGAGCGGGAAGAAGGCGAGCCGCCGACCTTGAGGGCCGATCCGAGCGCGAGCCAGGACATGATGCAGGCCGCGCGCGAGGTCCTGAACAAGGCTGAAGAGGTTATCACCGTCAATCAGGAAGCGCTGCATCAGGCAATTGCAGATATCGCGACGTTCAGTGCTTCACTTGCGCGCAATTCCGACAGCGTCGATTCGATCGTGAGGGACGCCAAGGACACAATGAGCAACGCCAAGGAAGCGACTGCGTCGGCACGTACACTGATGGAAAACCTCGACAAGCGTACGGGCGACATCACGATCGGAGTCAACAAGATGACCGCGACCGCAACGCGACAGATCGACATTGCCGGCAAGGCGATCACTGACCTGGCGCACAATCCGCAGCGGTTCCTGTTCGGCGGTGGCGGCAGCAGCAGCGAGGCGCAGGCCGCGCCAGCGCCGGCGCCGCGTAAACGAACGCAATAGTAATAATGTCAGGCGGCGGCGCGAACTTCGTCGGGATCGAGCGGGAGCTTGACCGGCTGCTTGCGCTTGGCCGACAGGTCGAGCGCTTTCGTCAACATCAGGTTGCGATGCGCTTCCTCGACCGTGGCGGCGGCCGTAGGCAGGCCGAGGGCTACGCGGTTGAGCCATGAATCGGTCTCTTCCGCCATCGGCCCACGCAATTCGCCGAGTGCCATATCGCCGGGCGGATAGCTGCCCATGAAATCGACAAGCCGCGACGCATCAGGGTTGTAACCTTCCGACTGGGGCTTGGAGACCGCCAGCACGATGTCGCGGTGCGTGTCGTCGATTGTAAGCACGCCAGTCGTCCCGACGATGCCGACTTCAAGCGAATAGACCGCGGCCGGCCAGGTTACGGGCAAAGCCCAGGAAATGTTGAGGTGATAGATGGTGCCGTCGGAAAAATTGATCATGCCGGCGGTGCCGTCGATGCCCTTGTACGAGGGCCCAAGAACCTTGTCGACCGAACGTGCGTAACACTCAACCGCGGTTTTGCCCTCCAGACACCACATGCAGATATCGAGCGCGTGTGTGCCCGAAATCACCATGGGGGAAATCGTCGAGGGGTCGTCGGTGCGTTTGTAATTATCGATTGCGACGAGCCGGTTCATGAAGGCCCGCGACGTCACCATCGTGACGTCGCCGAGTGCTCCTGTGCGGCACTTTTCCTTGGCTGCCAGCCACCGACGACGGAAACGCTGAGTATAGCCGACGACTGCATCCAGCTTTGCCGCCTTGATCGCCTTCAGGACGCGCTCGGATTCCGCAAGTTTGGTGGCAAGCGGCTTCTCGATCAGCATGGGAACGCCGCGCTCGATAGCGGCCATGATGGGATCGACGTGCAAATGTTCGTCGGTGCAGATGATCGCGGCGGTGACCTCAGACCGCCTGAGCAATTCGACATGGCTCTGCGTCACGAAATCCGCGTCGATCTTCGGACCGACTTCGCCGGCGCGGTTCGGGTTTTTCTCGGCAAGGCCGATCCACTGCACGGCCGGATGGCGCACCGCCACCTCGCCACGAAACAGTCCGACGCGGCCGCCTCCGATGATCGCGAGGCCCACGTCTTTGGCCGATTTCCTCATCTGACTTCGCGTCCTGTCATTGGTTTACTCCCGCGCGGATCTTCTGCTTGAACTCGGCGATGGCTGAAATGCTCTCATTGGTAAGAGGCAGATCCACTGGCTCGTTGCGATGGGCGGATAGATCTGCGGCGCTGTAGGTTTCCATCACGCGGCGTGCGCTTTCCGGTGTCACCATCACCGGCGTATTGCGGATACAGGCCTCCAGAAAATGGATGGTTTCAGGGCCCATGCCTCCGGCGAATACGTTGTCGACCCATTCGCCAGGCATGGTGGACATCGGAAACTGCTGGCCGTCCTTTTGGGTGTTGAGCCAGTTGTCGCGCTGCGTGTCGTCGAGAAACAAGGAACCTTCAGTGCCAGTGATTTCGATCCACGTTGCGCAGTAGTTCGGATAGCTCGGCGGCAAATTCCAGCCGCCACCGATCATCACTGCGACGCCATTGTCCATGGTCACCGTCGTGAACATCACGTCGTGGGAGCCATTGATAGGTTCCATGTAACCGTAAGCGCCTTGTGAATAAACGCGAATGGGCTTGGCCGGCTCCAGCAGCCAGAGCACGAAATCGAGGTCATGGGTCGATTCCATGACGACCGGCGAGAGCCGCACGCGGCTTGCGATTTTCTTGCCGAGGCTTCGTGAAAGATGCCTGCTGACAAGCACCGACACAACCTTGCCCAGCGTGCCATCGACGATCTTTTTCTTGGCATAGGCGATTTTCGGATTGAAACGTTGTGAATAGCCGATGGTGAATTTCAGGTTGTTCCGCTTGGCAAGCTGGATGAGTTCGTCCGCTTCCCACAATTCGAGAGCGATCGGTTTTTCCAGCATCACATTCTTTCCGGACTTCAGGCAGTCGCGGCAGATAGGATAGTGGTTCGACTCCGGCGTGGTCGAAATATAGACGACGGAGATGTCCGGGTTGCGGATGATGTCGTTGTAGTCGAGCGTTGCGGTAGCGGGCTTATAAAGCTTCTCCACTTCGGCCAGACGATCGGGCCGGATTTCACAGAGATGCAGTTTGTCAACCAATGCAGTGCGAGAGAGCGTGTCCGCGCGCGTGCCCCCGACCCAACCGACACCAATCACCGCGGCTTCAACCGTTTTCACCAGACGTCTTCCTTCTTCCGTTTCCTGTGAGGCTTGCGGCCGGCCGGCCGTGGCGGGCGGCAGACTAGCTCACGCGTGTCGTGCCCGAAAGAGCGCGGTTTTTCAACGTGCGAAAGGACTTTGAGCGTCGGCGCTGCCGAAAACCTGTTCGGTGAACTGCGGATAAACCTCGGCCAGTTGCGGCGCGACGACCTCGCGAAGCAGCTTCAGCGTTTCGGTCGATGGCGGCGGCGTTTCCGGGACGTCGTTCGGTGTATCGAAATCGAATCCCGTGTTTTCGCTGACCTCGTCGACCGTATGGCCCGGGTGCACGCTCGCCAGCGTAAAGCGCCCATTGGAAAATCCGAACAGGCAGCGGTTGGTCACCAGTGCAATCGGGCCTCCCGGGCGGTAGACATTGCCCGCGCTTGCGCCTGGCGCACTGATGAAATCGACCTTGGGGACGAGCGTACGGCGCGAGTGTTCGGTGCGGAAAAGAATGACCTTCGGAACCACATAGTAGAGATAGGCCGATCCGAAGGAGCCGGGGAAGCGCACCTTCGGGTGCTCGTAGTCACCTGTACTCACGAGGTTCACGTTGCCCTGTCCGTCGATCTGCCCGCCTGACAGGAAAAAGACGTCGATGCGACCTTGCCCGGCGCAGTCGAAAAGCTCGCGCGCGCCGTCGGTGAAGAAATTGTGTTTGCGACTTTGCAGCAATGAAACGTAAGGCCGGCCTCGACCGCGTGCGCGCGCGAGCAGGGCCGCGGTCGCTGGAATCGGTGACGCGTTGCCGACCGCCACGTGACGTACATCCCCGATCAGACGGGCGATGACGTCGGCCAGCAACTCCTCATCTCGGAAATCCGATGGTCGCCTCACGTGGGGACCCGGGCGACTTGTCACGCCGCTCTCTTCTCATACACATATTTGTCCAGGTATTCCGCAAAGCCTTCAGCGGTCCCCGCCAATCGCGCGTACTCCGCGAGATGGTCAGCGTCTGCGCCATAGAAATCAGGCAGCCCAAGAGGCCAGGAACCGCGCTCGGCAACAGCCACGCTCTCCACGTAAAAGCCGGGGAGCGTTCCCGCGGCGAGCGTCGGGTCATCGAGCAAGTTTCCGTCGTGTATCCTCTCGACAGTTGCGATCGTCTTATCTGCGGCGTGTGCCATGGTGGCCAGCTCTCGCTGACGTCCGATCCAGACGTTGCCGAAACGGTCGGCCATTGGCGCGTGGATCAGCGCCACGTCCGGTTTGATCGCCGGCAAAAGCACGATCTGGTCGTTGTCGCCGAACGGACTGTCGATCACTTTCCAGTCGTCGCGGTATTTCAAAATGTCCGAACCGACAAGTCCGCGCAGCGGCATGAACGGCACGCCCTTTTCCGAGGCTTGCAAGGCCGCGTGCAAGGCCGGGCACGTCGCATCTTTCAGTTTGACGCTCCCCGAGATGACAGCAGCCGTGAAGCGCGGAGCGGGACCAAATTCGCCGAGGCTCACCGCGCTTGTCTCCAATGTTTCGATGCACCCCGCGCCGATCAAGAGGTCTGCCTGCAGGCTGGATGTCGGTAGAGCGAGGAGATAGAGTTGTTTCACGCCGCGCCTGATCAGTGCGCGTGTCGCTGCCATTGGAACGCCTGAGACCTCGCGCGGCACGACCAGCATGCAACCGTTTGTGATCGGCGCGATTGCTTCGTCAATCGATTTCGCCAGTTGAAACATGGCGGTCCGCGAGGTTGCGCGACTTCAAAGCCGCCACCATTTTTCCCATTGTTTCACTTGCAACGTCCACTGGATTTTGCGACTTGGGTTGGATGCCTGCCACTCTGCAAGACAAGCTGCGCGCCAAGCGATTTGTAATCACCGCGGAAGTCACCCCGCCGGTGTCAGCCGACCGTGCCGAACTTCTCGCAAAAGCAGTGCCGTTGAAGGGCCTCGCCGATGCCGTAAACGTTACCGACGGCGCCGGTGCGCGGCCTCACCTCGGCGCCGTTACGGCAGCCGCAATGCTCGTGGACCAGGGCATTGAACCGATCCTGCAGTTCACCTGCCGCGACCGCAACCGCATCGCGGTACAAAGTGATCTGCTCGGCGCCGCGGCAGCGGGCATACGCAACCTGCTCATGCTGCGCGGCGACGATCCGAGTGCCGGCGATCAACCGGATGCCAAGCCGGTATTTGATCTCGATCCGCGTGGGCTTCTTACCACCGCGCGACGCCTTCGCGACATCGGCGAACTGCCGACGGGCCGCAAGATCGGAGGCCGCGCCGATTTTTTTCTCGGCAGTGCGGACAATCCGATCGACCCGCCGCCAGGGTGGCAGCCGACCAGTTTGCAGGCGAAGGTCGAGGCCGGAGCGGAGTTTGCGCAGACGCAATTCTGTATGGATGTCGGTGTCGTGCGCCGTTATATGGCGCGGCTCGCGGAGTGCGGAATAGCCGAGCGGCTGTCGGTTATCGTCGGCGTCGTGCCGTTGCGTTCGGCCAAGTCGGCACGCTGGATCAAGGAGAAGCTTTTCGGCGCCATGATCCCCGGCGCCGTTATCGATCGCATGGAGCGGGCTGCTGATCCGGTCGCCGAAGGCCGTCGTATATGCGTCGACCTGGTGCAGGAATTGGCCGACGTTCCGTACGTCGCTGGTGTCCATATCATGGCGCCGGGCAACGATGCCGTGGTACCCGAGGTCATCAAGGCGGCGCGAGCCAGTATCAGCCGACTCGCGCTCGCCTGATTGTTCAGCTCAGCGCTGACTTCACCCGCTCAGGAGAAAACGGCACACGGCGAATTCGAACGCCGGTGGCGTCAAATATCGCGTTGGCAATGGCCGCTGCTACTGGCCTGATCGACGGCTCACCGGCACCGGTGGGCGGAAGGTCCGGATGGTTGATCAGCACCACGTGCACTTCGGCCGGCGTCTCCGTGATATCGAGGATCGGATAAGTCAGCCAGTCGATGCTCGTCACTGATTTGCGGTCAAAGGTGACTTCTTCCCAGAGCGTACGGCTGACGCCCTGTACGATGTTGCCTTCGATGCATTTCACCAAGCCGTCCGGATTGATGATCTGCGCGCAATCGTGCGCCACCGTAAACTTGCGCGCCCAGATCTTGCCGGTCGAGCGATCGATATCGACTTCGGCAACGATGGCGACGCGGGTGCCGTTCCGCTGCGAATAGGCAATCCCGCGGCCCGATACCTTGCTGCCGCTTTGGTCGCGGCGAGGCGAAGGTCTTGTCTCCCACTTCGCTTTCTCCGCGGCGGCTTTGATCACGGCCATATCGCGGGGCTCCTTGATATGCCGCAATCGGAACTCGATCGGATCTACATTCACCGCGGCTGCCACTTCGTCGATGAAAGATTCGCTTGCGAAGTGGATCTGCGGACCGACCGGATCACGCAAATGCGCGCTGCGCAGCGGCGAGGATCGATCGAGCAGGGGCGGGATCGTCTCCCACGCCAAGCGTTTGTTGTCGAATGCATAGGATTCTGCCGGCACGCCGAAGCCGTCACCTGATTTCAACGCAACGCCGAGCGTCTGTCCGCACAGCGTATCGTGCGGTTTGCCGCCATTGGTGTTCACATCGACCCGTGAGAAGCCCTTGCTGGTGAACTCGTAGGCGGTGACCTTTCCGGTCGCATCGAGTGCGGCACGCGCCCTGTGGATCGATGCCGGACCTTTCGGATCCCACCCGGTCCCCTGTTCACGCATGTATTGCAGGCGCACCGGTTTGCCGACTGCTTTCGCCAGTACCGCGGCGTCCATGGCGCAATCGTCCGCATCATTGCGGCCATAGGAACCCGGCCCAGTCGTGTGAATGACCCGCACTTTGTCGACCGGGAGGTCGAGCGTGAGTGCAAGGCCTTCTTGGACGAAATGGGACTTCTGCGTGCCGCTCCAGCATGTCACCTGGCCGTCCTTGATCTGGACGAGCGCACACGCCGGCCCCATGCTGGCATGGGACTGGAATGGCCATTCGTATTCAGCCTCGATGACCTTCGCGGCGCTCTTGAACGCCTCATCGACATTCCCGTTTTCCTTGTCGACGCTACGCTTGCGCACGCTCGCTTTGCGAATGTGATCGTAAAGCGAAGCCTGTTCGGGGAAGGGCGGGTCAACCTGGGACCATTCGACCTTGAGCTTCTGCGCCGCCTGTATCGCGTCCCATTCCTTGTTGGCGACGACGCCAAGGAAACCTTTGTCCCAAACAACTTTTGCGCCAGGAACATCCTTGATCGAGCTTTCATCGACTTTCACCGGCACAGCGCCGGCGACGTCCGGGCGAATCATGCGCCCGTGCACCATACCAGGCACTTTCACGTCAGTTACGAAATCCTCTTGCGCGAAAACCTTTGGTGCAACGTCTTCGCGCTTGATCGGCTGACCGACGATCTTGTGTTCGCTCGGATTTTTAGGTTGCGCCTTGCCGGGCGCGTAGAGCGTGTTGCCAAACTGCTTGTTCCAGTCGAGCTGAACGTTGAAGTATTTTCCGCCGAGCATCTGCTCGTAGGAAATCCGTTTCGCGGCATCGGCGCGCGAGCTCACGACACCGTCATTGACCGCGAGCTGTTCGACTGGCGTTGAGAGTAGCCCGGCAGCCATTTCCACCAGGACGCGACGGGCTTCCGCCGCTGCCATGCGCATTTGCTTGCCGCCGTACTGAATGCCGGTCGAACCAGAAGCGCCGCCCTGATTCACGGAATTGGAGGTATCACCCATGAAAACTTTGACGCGCTTGAACGGAACGTCCAGTTCTTCCGCGACAATCTGTGCGATCGCGACGGTGAGGCCGTGGCCCATATCCATTTTGCCGAAAAAGGCTGCAACGCTCCCGTCCGCATTGACTGCGATGTAAGACGAAAGCTGGTCCGGCGTCAGCGGTGGTTTCGCGCCTTCTGCGTATGCGGACTGGAGCGACAGGACCGTGTCGAGGGACACGGAGGCCCCTATGGAGACGACAAGCGCGCCGCCGCCGAGCAACACTGAGCGACGGGTGAAGGCAGAGCTGTGTTCGAATTTTGTCATGGCACCCTCCCTCAACTCATCATCTCGGCGGCACGTTTGACCGCCTTCAAAATGCTGATGTGAGTGCCACAACGGCACTTGAGGCCTGAGAGGGCATCCTTGATCTCGGCCTCAGTCGGCTTTTTCTTGTCGCGGAGAAATGCCGCGGCAGTCATGAGCCAGCCGTTTATGCAATATCCACATTGCGGCACCTGCTCCTCGATATAAGAGGTCTGCAGGGGATGTGGTTTTTCAGGGGTACCGAGACCCGCTAGGGTCGTGATCTTGGCCTCGCCCACCGCCGACATCGCTGTGATACAGGAACGGGTCGGTTGTCCATCCAGATGAACGGTACAAGCCCCGCATTGCGCAAGCCCGCAGCCGAAGTGAGGATTGTTAAGCCTGAGCTCGTCGCGCAGGGCGTAGAGCAACGGCATGTCGGGGTCGGCGGTTATGGTATGGGACTTGCCGTTGACGGTAATGGTGAAGCGTTGGCTCATGGCGTTCAGCTCCCTGAAAAAGATTGCAGGCCCGGTTGCTTACGGGCCGACCGTGCCCTTTGCAGACACGTCTGTGCCGACACTTGCGGGTGAAAGGCTAGCCGCACAGACTAGTTTGGAAAACACCTGCCGATATAAATTTGGTGTTAACATCACTAAAACAGAGGCCCGATCAGAGGCATCAAGGAACTTGCGTTGAGGAGGAACCTCGCGATGCGCAACCCAGCCGGGAAGATTGCTGTTGGACCCTTGGCGGTCGCCGCGATCGTGGCTTTTTTTTCAACTCAGGCTGACGCGCAGGAAAAGCTTTGGAAGCACGGCCTGATCAATGCCAAGTCCGACGCCGGTATTTTCCTAATGGTGTCGACCCGCGATTTCGCAAAAAAACAGGGTCTCAAGATAGAGATTTCCCAGTTCAAGGACGACCAGCTTGCCCTGAAGGCGCTGATTGCCGGCGAACTCGACAGCTTCGAGGGTGGACCGCAGGGAGTCTTCGCGGCGGACGCCAAGGGCGGCGACGTCAAGCTGCTTGGGTGCCATTGGGTTGTGGTGCCGCATGGAATATTTGCCACCGACAAGGTGACAAAGGTTGAGGATCTCAAGGGCAGGCAGATCGCGGTATCGGCGCCAAATTCCATGCCCGATATGCTGGCGCGGTCCGCGCTGGCGAAATTCGGCGTTGCCGATACCGAGGTGAAACTCGCCGCAATCGGTGGGGACAACGATCGTTACCAGGCGCTTGTCGGCGGTGTTGTCGACGCTGCGGTCGTGTCGAACGAATATCAGCCGGTTGCACCGAAAAACATCCATCTTTTGGTCGCCGGTCGCGACGCCGTACCGAACTTCTTGCGCGTGTGCATGGTCTCGACCGCAAAGAAGCTCGCTGAGCGTGGCGACGACGCCGTGAAATTTCTTGCTGCCGAGATGAGCGCGTTGCGGTTTGCGCTATCGCACAGGGATGAAACCATCGCATTGACCCGCGAGATTGCTCGCGCCAAGCCTGACGATCCGCGCCCAGCCTTCGTGTACGATGATGCCGTCCAGCACAATGCCGTGGATCCGACATTGCCTCTCCCTGCAGAGAAGATTCAATGGATCCAGGATCAGATGGTGAAGGCAGGCCGCTTGAAAGCCCCGCTAGACCTGAACGCCGTGACCGCGCCAGAGTATCGCGAAAAGGCGCTGCAGGTCGTCGGCCACTGACTGGGCACGTTTTGGAGAAATGAATGGGAGAGGTGACTTTCCTCGACGTTTCCAAGCGCTTTTCCTTGCGCGTGGATGGCGAGGTTCATCATGTGCAGGCGCTCGACCGCATCAACTTTACGGTCAAGGACGGCGAGATTGTTGCACTCATCGGGCCGTCCGGCTGCGGCAAGACCACGGCGCTGCGGGTCGCGATGGGCCTCGATGCTGCAAGTGCTGGCCGGGTCACGGTAGACGGTCGAGAGGTGCACGGCTGCGGCCACGATCGTGGCATGGTGTTTCAGCACGCCGAACTGCTTCCGTGGCTTTCCGCCACGCAGAACGTGATGTTCGGGCTGGAAATGAAAGGTATGCGTGGCGCGCCGTTGCGCGAGACGGCCGAAAAGTATCTTCAGCTTGTGGGTCTGCAAGACTCGCAAAATCGGCGGCCGCATCAGCTTTCCGGAGGCATGAAACAGCGTGTCGGCATTGCGCGCGCGCTTGCCATCGATCCCAAGGTCCTGTTGATGGATGAGCCGTTCGGTGCGCTCGACGCACAAACGCGGGAATCGCTGCAGGCGGAGCTGCTCGATATCCATGCCCGTACCGGCAAGACCGTTCTCTTTGTTACGCACGATCTGGATGAGGCAGTTTTGATCGCCGACCGGATTGTCGTGATGAAGCACGGTCGTGTGCAGGAAATTATGGATGTGCCGCTCAAACGACCACGCCCCGATCTCGGCATCGTTCGTGGAACGCCGGAATTTGCCGAAACGCGTTATAAGGTCTTTCGCGCACTACATGATGGCGCCGTGGTGCACTGATGGTCGACGTCGCCGATACCACAAAGACAACCGCAACGCCGGCGTCTGATCCGCCCGAGCAGCGCCCATTCCCGCGCTGGGTGATCACGCTGGCTTCGATCACCTTCGTCTTGATCCTCTGGGAGATTTTTGGTCGGCGCATCAATCCGGTTTTCGGTTCCTATCCGTCGGCGATAGCGGTGGCATTTTGGGATTTGGCGGCCTCCGGCCAGTTGTTGTCGGCGCTCTATGAATCCTTGCGGCCCTTTCTGCTTGGCTATGCCCTGGCGATCGTTATCGGCGTGCCGCTCGGTCTGTTGATCGGAGGTTTCCGCGCCGCGGAAGCAGCGCTCGGCATCTATGTCACAGCCGGCTACGCAATGCCGCTGGTTGCGCTGGTCCCGCTTTTGATCCTGTGGCTTGGCCTCGGCTTCGCGGTCAAAGTGGCGGTCGTATTCCTGATGGCCTTGTTTCCCATCTGCATCAATACATGGCTTGGCGTCGTGGCGGTGCCGAAAACGTTGATCGAGGTCGGCAAATCCTTCGTCGCTCCCAACATTGTCATTCTTTGCCGCATCGTCCTGCCGGCAACGCTGCCATACATCATGGCCGGGATACGTCTTGCGGTGGGTCGCGCAGTTGTTGCAATGGTCATTGCGGAATTCTTCACGACCATCTCAGGACTGGGCGCGGTCATCATCAATTCGGCGAACAATTTTGATACCGCCACCATGTTCGTCCCGATCATCATCTTGATGGTGATGGCGATCGGACTGAACTGGCTGATCGGGTTCGTCGAGCGCAAGGTCGCGCCGTGGCAGGCGGAGATCGCCGGGCGAGATAGAGAGTAAGCCTTCAGGCCAGAGCCTTGATCGCCTGAAACAGCGCGCGAACCCGCCGTTCCGGAATATTCCGCGTGATAAAGACGACACGGCTCTGCCGGTTTGCGTCCGGCCATGCCTCGAGCTCGACCGGTGGATGCGCGAGGTGCTGCACGAACTGCACCAGCACTGGCCCTTTACAGCCTTCAACATCGAGAAAGCCTTTGACACGCAACAGGTCCGGCCCGCGCAGTTGCATCAGAGCGTCCATAGAGCGAGCGAAAACGGACCAGGCCATCGGCGTCTCTTCGGTCAGGACAAAACTGCCGATACCATCGCTGTGAGCGGTCTCCGCAACGAACGCGTTACGCTGATCGGCGGTCGGTTCGATGAGGCGCTGCGGATCGATTTCACCATTGACCGCCTCCAGGATCTCCGCCCCGGGGTTGAGAGCGAGCAGTCGAGAGGTCAGTGTTGTCAGCGCGCTGTCGCCGGCAATATCAGTCTTTGTGATGATGAGACGGTCGGCGAGTATCGCCTGCTTGCGCGCCTCGGCTGACCATTCAAGCGTGTCACCGCCGGTAACGGCGTCGATGACCGTGACGACAGCTTCGACGTGAAACGCGCCGCCGAGGGCACGATCGGTCGCGAATGTTTGGAGAATGGGGCTGGGATCGGCCAGTCCGCTGGTCTCGATCGCGACACGGCGGAAGTTCGGCAATTCGCCCCGCTCGCGCTCGACGACCATGCGGCGTAACGCCTGCTGCAAATCGGTGCGCGTGATGCAACATAGGCAACCATTGCCGAGCAGGATGGTCTCGTCAGCGCTCGACCGCACCAGCGCGTCGTCGATGCCGGTTGCGCCAAATTCATTGACGACGACCGCGGTACCGTTGCCCTCCGGCGTGTTAAGGAAACGCTTGAGAAGCGTTGTCTTCCCCGCACCAAGAAAACCGGTGAATACGATGACAGGAACGCGTGCCCCGCGTTCGCGCTTGACTCTGCGGCCGAAACGTCCGGCGGCGGGTGAGGGGAAAACTTCGTTCAGAAATCCATCTCCAGGATGTATAGCCCGCCGGTATGGCGGTCGACAGTGTAGGCGATGCCACGTTCATCGACGAACACGTCGTTGAGCTGAACCGCACCCGCCGGTGTGCCTTTCGGCGGCGGGGGGACAAAGGTCGCGACCTCTTTCGGCACATACGGATTGGAAATGTCGTAAGCGCGCATACCGCC
>DASRAF010000501.1:0-9830 GCA_035638295.1 Pseudolabrys sp. | reverse complement strand
GATCCTGTGCACCGCCGCTGGCCAGCTCCGACCCGATCACGATCAGACCAGTGTGAATTCCAACACGGATGGCAATATCAGGCAGTTGCTGGCCGCGAAGCTCGGCGTTGAGCTTATGGAGCCGGTCATTGAGTTCGAGGGCGGCACGAACCGCCCGCTCTGCATCGTTTTCGTGGGCGGCCGGATACCCGAAATAGACCAGCACCCCATCGCCGCTGAACTGGGCGACGAAGCCGCCATAGCGCTCCATTACCGTCAGGGCGAGCCGCTGGTATTGCAGCTGCAAATCCCGCAAATCCTCGGGATCCAGCTGCTCTGACAGCTCGGTATAGCCCACAAGGTCGCAAAAAAGGATCGTCAGGTAGCGACGTTGCGGGACAGTTGACCGACTTGTCCCATTAGACCCAGTCGCCATCTTCACGCCTTCCGGATGAGCATATTCAACCAGTTCATCCGTGCCAACCAATGTGCTCTTTCCCAGCCACTATTGAATTGCGGGGACCCACTCAGATTGTAAGCTAGGCTGGCGGTGGCCGCTAGTTGAGCCCTATGTCGCAGGCCGACACCGCACATTTTATTGCTGTTGTTAATAATTACGACCGAAGGGGGCGATGATGCGGTTCTTGGCATCAATCACGCAACGTCAGCCGGGGCATTTGAACGGTTCCCTTTCCACCGGCGCAAAAAAACGACGCGCTCTTGTAATCTGCACACATCTCCGGCCCGGTCGAGTCAAACGGCGGTCGAGCTATGTCATGCAGCCGATAAGCGGACTGCATGTCGCATCTTTGATCGACCCTCAACGATTCGATGTCCGTCTGTACCACGAGGACTGGCACGGCCCCTTCGATCCCTTTCAAGCAGAAAAATATGACCTCGTTTTCCTGACTGGGTTGCAGCCAGACTTCGATCGGATGCGACAGCTCTCCTATTTTTTCCGGCGGGCTGGGGCCAAAGTCGTCGCCGGCGGCAGCGTTTGTACGATGTTTCCTGAGTTCGCGGCGCAGTTTTTCGATGCCGTATGCTCCGGTGGGGTAGACAGCGTGCGACAGGTCGTCGCCGATTTCGAACGGGACGGAGTTAAACCCATATACCGTTCGCCCACGATGCAAATCTCTTCCTATGCAGTCGACTACAGCCTGCTTGCCCGGAGCGGAATCAGCCCCAGCGTCCATCTCATGGAATCATCTCGGGGATGCAGCTTTCGATGCAGCTTCTGTGTGATTCCGTCGGAGGTCGGGGGTCACGCCAAGTATAGCCTCGCAACTCTTTCCGCTGCGATCGACAACGCCCTGGCGACAAGCCCTTTCTTCAGTTTCCGCCGATGGTACCCGACGATCATTTTCCTTGACAACAACTTCTCGGACGATCGCGAATATATGCTTCAGGTGTGCGAGCTCATGCGCAAACACCCGAAGATCCGCGGTTGGGCGGCGCTCGTGACACAAAATATCATGCATGACCGGGAGTTGATCAAATACATGGCCGATGCGAAGTGCATCACGCTGTTTTTCGGCCTTGAGTCCTTCGATCAGGTCTTGCTCAAGAAGTACAGGAAAAAGCAGAACCTCGGCCGCAGCCATAACATTATTGATGACATTGCATTCGCCGAGTCGAACGGGATTGGCATCGGGTACGGCTACCTCTTCGATCCGCGCCTGCAAACGGTTGCGGAAATGGATCGCCAAATCCGCGTGATAGGTGAGCACCCCGCGCTGCCGATGCCGGTGTATTTGAGCGTCGTCGCTCCCCTCGCTGGTACCGAAGGATTCTGGAACGACCTCGCTTCTGGGCAATTAAGACCGAACCTGCGGCTGCGTGATCTCGACGGCGAAACGATTGCTTATTCAAATCTCGCCGATGACACGAATGCCATCGTCGGATTTCTGGAAAAGCTTTTCCGTCGTCCGTGGACGATCGTCAGTCGATTCTCGATTCTGATGAAGACGTTGCGGCGGATCGTCCACTCGGGAACTTACGACCCGATTCATTGGTACATTATTGCTGCGGCAAATCTCCACTGCTTTGTCTGGTCCAGCATGTCGCCGACCAAGGCGCGAACCTATCTCGCGGGCAGCGAATTACTCGATCCCCAATACGAGGAATTCCCGGCCGACATTTCGCGGGAGGACTATAAGCATTACTTCGAACCGATCGCGCTGACCGACCACTCCGGCGGTGCCGCGGATTGGCTCAAGCCCTATGTCCCACGCTCAGCGAAGCAACCATCGCGACAAATGCAAGAGCCGACTGAAGTTGAGCCTGCGAGTGCCTATCCGCGTACTCCCACCGATCTTCCGGTCAGTCGTGCTTCAGTCATCTAGTTCGCCTCGCAATCAAGCTTGCCCGATCGCCAGCTCACACGGCTACAATCGACAATGGGTGGATACAGCAATACCGCTCGGCGGCGTCGCCACCATGTCGCGCACTGCGAAGGCTAGCCAGAAGCCTTTGTGATGGCATCGAACAGCGTTTGGGCGGGAAACGGTTTGCGAAGGAAAGCGACCTCGCCTGCTGCTGCAGCCGCCTGATTTCGAACGACCTCGTCGTCCAGGCCAGTCATGAAAATGATTGGATATGTGAAGCCGTCCGCGGCGAGTTTGATGAGCCAAGGCGCGACTTTCCACCCGCGTCTTGTTAGTATGTGCCAAAGCTTTGTCGGCGCGTGCCACCCTGAGGCAGGAAGCCAGCTTCATGAGCCTCTCTGATGCCAGGCGCTTCGGCGCTCTTCCAAACGCCACGGGCACGATCACGCGACTCGCCTACGCGCATGCAAAAGCGAAAGGCGTTGACCCCAGGCCACTGTTGAAGAAAGCGGATCTGACGCTCCAGCAAATCAAGAATCCGAATCTGCGATTCAGTGTCCTCGATCAAATAAACTTTCTAAACCTCGCCGCAAGTGCGCTGCAGGATGACTTGCTTGGCTTTCATCTCGCACTACAGCCGGATCTGCGCGAGCTAGGATTTCTTTATTACGTCTCCGCTTCTTCAGAGACCTTGGGCGAGGCACTGCACCAGCTTGCGCGTTATGGCTCGATCGCCAACGAAGGCGTTTCGCTGAAATACTCAGGCGGCAATCAGGTTGGCGTCTCCTTCCGTTATGTGGGGGTCAGCCGCCATCTCGATCGTCATCAGATCGAATTCTTCGCCGCGGTGCTCGTCCGTCTCTGCCGACACTTGACCGGAACCCGACTTGTGCCGACCCGAGTAAGACTGGCGCATCGTCGCGAAGGAAAATATCCAGAGCTGACGGAATTCTTCGGGACTGACGTTGAGTTTGATGCGCACAGCGATGAAATTTCGTTCGCGCCGACGAGCCAGGAAATGTCCGTCGTCAGCGCCGATCATCACCTCAACAGAATACTGGTCGGCTACTGCGAAGAGGCACTGCAACGTCGGCCGAAGAGACGTGGCCCGTTTCGTTCAAGGGTCGAAAATGCGATTGTTCCCCTGCTGCCGCATGGCAAGGCCAGAGCTGATGAGATCTCGCGCCGACTTGGCGTGAGTCAACGAACGCTGGCTCGCCGCCTTTCTTCGGAGCAGCTGAGTTTCTCTACCGTACTGGAAAATCTTAAAATGGATCTCGCGGAGCGCTACCTGGCCGATGAGGATCTGTCGATTTCCCAGATCGCCTGGTTGCTCGGCTACCAGGAGGTCAGCTCCTTCACGCATGCCTTCAAGCGGTGGACCAATAAAACGCCGCGTCAGATGCGATCGCGAAAGGCCGCATAGTCAATATTGCAATAGCTTGCACCCCGGTCAGTTTGCTCCGGTCAATTCCGACAGCTTTCTCGCCGTCTCCACGATCATGTCTATCCGGCGCTGCAATTTGTTTTTCAGGTCAGGAATGTTCACCTTATCAGTGACTCGATAAGCGTTGCCGACGCGCTCGACGTATCCGTGTTTGACCATCTCCTGCAGGCGCCTGACGACCGTTACGCGAGGAAGTTTAAGTGAATTCGCTATCTTGTTGGCGCTTACCGGCGAACACATGACAGTACGGAGAAAGACATAAATTCCAATCATTCGAAACGTTGAACTGTCATTGTGTACCGTAAATGCAGTGCCGTAATCTTCGTTGACGCTGCGGATTAGGCCCATGTAGAGGCGGCACATAAGCATCCGCTCTCGCGCGAGTTCGATTCGAGGCGGCGGATGAAAATCCTCAACGAGGATGAAGTCTGAACCGTGTTTGGGTTGCCGTGGGCGCGCGGCGTGATGTCCCTTTTGAATTTCCATCGGCATTCTCTCCAACCCGACAGATCCCAAAACATCATGTTGGCAAGGTACATCGACCGTCGGCTCAAGCCGGCGGTCGATGTTTTCCGAACCAGCTTTCACGCAGTCAGCAAAGCGAGCTTGGCCCTCAAAGTATCGATTGTGGGCTTGATAATTTCGGCAACACCTGGGATCGCCAGCGCTTTGTCAAAGAGCTGGTTCAGAGTTGACATCGCCGGGCTCACCAAACCAGCCAGCATCTTGCGCTGACCGTCCGACAACTGCGCCAGCATGCCGCTGACTTTGTCGATCTGAGACGTAGCTGTCTGCAATCTCGGCAAAGCGGCTTGCGCAGAAGCGGCGTCGGTAATGCCATTAAGGGTTGAACGTACGTTGGTGATGCTGTCAGTAACCTGCTTGCCGATATCGATCCCACCCACCGTCAAACTCTGGACGGTAGAGACGCCTTGTTGAACCACCGGCTCCGTTGGCCTGCCGAGAAGGTAAACGAGCAATGCAGCAATCGCGATCGCGGGAATGGCCCATAAAAGCCAGTTGGTAGACCCGGTTGCAGCGTCAGCTGCTGAACGACGGGTATCATCAAGAGTTCGCGCGACTGAGGCAGCGGCAGCCCGCGTGGTCTCGCCCCCCGCCATGGCCGCTCTTTTTGCCGTATCGCCGAGCGAGTCGAGCAAACCTGTTCCGCCAAGCAGTCGACCGAAGCCCGAGGGAATTGCCGCGGCTATATTGTCCTTCTGGCTGGTCAGCAGGTTGGTAATACTGCCGGCATCCAGCCCACGGGAGCCTTGCTGCTGTCCGATTGCCCCCATAACGAGAGGCGTCAACATCCCTAGTACGGAATCTCCAGCAACCGACCCCAATCCCGAATATTTGCCGATTGAATTGGCCAGCGCGCTCTGGTCGCGATCGCCGAGAAGCGATGCCAGTATGTTCGATCCGCGGTCGGTGACTGACGATGCACCCGCACCGCCAAGCATGCCCGCAAATTTATCGAACGTGCCCATCTCCTGTTTTGCAGCGTCGGCGATCTTCTGCGAACCACCAGGCTTTGCGGCGGCGCCGACCAACGCAGCCAATAGCGCCGGAACCCCGGCGCCTACCGCGGTGGAAGTATCGGTGCGATCAAGACCGAGTGCGCTGGCGATTCGTCCGATCATGTCGGGCGTGAGAAAGTTCATGACGAGCGATACGAGGTTTGTAGCCATTGCCGTCTACTCCCGCGTTCGTGATTGAACGAGATTGTCGTTCCGCAACTTCCCCGTGTTCGTGATTGAACAAATTTGTCGGTCTGGAACTTCAATGTCGAGATGGACCTAGGGCCCATGACCGCGTCGTCGATCGGTCACTACTCCGGTAGTTCCCGCTTTCATTCGGATTAACGTACGGGCGACCCATTGCAGTCGAAATTCCGTACTACCAAATGACCAATATGCTTGGTGACGTGCGGTGTCCGCGTTGGTTTCTGGCGGCAGCCATTCTCGCGACAGGGCTGACTGCCAGCGTGGAAGCGCACGCCCAATTTTTCTGGGATCAGCAGTACCAGTATAAGCGGTCGCGGCCGGAGTCAGGCGGCTTTTTCCGAAACTTTTTTGAACCGTTCAACTCGCGTCCGCGCGAAGACGACAATTACGGTCCGCCTCGGCGGCGACAGCTACAACAACAACAGCACGCCCAGCCGACCGAAAGCTCGCGTGCTCCTGCATCGCCACGCAAAGCAGAATCAAAAGTCGCGCCGACCACCTCTATCATCGTGATGGGCGACGATATGGCCGACTGGCTCGCTTATGGACTGGAGGACGTATTTGCCGACTCCCCGGAGATTGGCATTGTGCGCAAGAACAAGCTCAATTCCGGCCTGATCCGTTACGACGGCAAGGGCGACCTCGACTGGTGGCACGCTGCGCGCGACGTGCTGGCCCAGGAGAAGGCCGACTACGTGATCATGATGCTTGGCATAGGTGATCGCCAGGACATTGGCGAAAAGGATCTCACCAACGAGGCAGATGCAAAAGCCAAGGATCAGAAAGATCAGCAAGCCAAAGACGGGGCAGACAAAAAGCCGACTCAGAAACCTGCCAAGCCTGACAATCCAGTCAAAACCGACAATCCGGAAGAAGTCGCCACGATGCAACGGATCAGGAAAACTGGTGTTGCTGAATTCCGGGGTGACGACTGGGCAAAGATCTATTCAAGACGCATTGATGAGACGATAGCGGCGCTCAAAAGCAAAGGCGTACCGGTCATATGGGTTGGCCTGCCGCCAATTCGCGGCGCCCGCTCTACAGCGGACGTGGCCTACCTTAACGATCTCTACCGTTCGCGCGCCGAGCGCGCTGGTATCACCTATATCGACGTGTGGGATGGGTTTGTGGACGAAGCAGGCAAATATTCCAACTACGGTCCGGACTATGAAGGGCAGGTCCGACGTCTGCGCCTTGGAGATGGCGTTTACTTCACTAAAGCGGGAGCGGTCAAACTTGCGCGTTATGTCGAGCACGAATTGCGCCGGTTCATGAACAACCGCGTGCCGGTGGCGCTCCCGTCCGGGCCGCTCGAACCGTCACAGTCCGCAACAAAGCCGGCCGAGCGGCCTTTGCTAGGGCCAGTTGTTCCCTTGACCGGCACGCCGAAAGATAAAGATACGAAGGACAGCAAGGATGGCGACGACCTGCTTGGGGGGCCAGGCAGCGGCCAGATCCACGGCGACGCGACCGCAACGAAGGTCCTCGCAAAAGGTGAAACGGTCGCCGCTCCTTCCGGGAGAGCAGACAATTTTAGCTGGCCTCGCGGAGCCAATCCTTCCTCGGGTCAGCCGGTGCCAGTGCCGCCTGTGGCAATCGATACACCGGTGCCCGATGGGGCGACCGGGGCAATGGCCTCCGCACCCCCCGACGGAAAGCCGGAAGAACGGAAGAAGAAGAGCGCCACCAAGAAGGTCACACAGAAAGTTACCAAGAGGCAGACGCAGCCGGAAAATGCGACGCCACAACCCTCGCAGGATTTCTTCCCGCGGCCACCAATGCCAATTGGGCCGGCGAATGGACCGTTCTACCGTACGCGCTAGCCGCCGAATGCAGCTTTCGCATCAAGTCAGACAGTGGGAAATGATATGGGCTCGCGTCGGTTCGGCGAACGGGCTGAAGGCTGGCTCGCAACCGAGCATCGCCGGCTTTCGCACCGGCTTTTCGGCCGGAGTTGAATCATGCTGGTTCGGCTTGGTAACCGGCGCCACCGGCAACCGGTCGCCTTTGAGGACCCGGTTGACCGAGACGACTGGCACTGCGTTGCTGGCGGTCACCGGGCTTGTCAGCGCGGTAACAATCCCAGCGATGAAGCAGCTCAAAAGCAGAGCCGCAGCGATATGCTTGAACCGGACGCCGGACACGTACCACATGGCACAACTCCCAAGCCCCGCCGCTCAGAACGAAAGAGCGTTAAGTATCAGGAGGCCCAAAAATACGGCCGTCAGCGATAAACCAAACACACCGGTGGTTACGCGTTCGCTCGTATTGGTCATGGCACCGTCCCTGCACTTCCGAGGCTTTTGCTTTTGTCTGCAGAGGCCAAATTAGAGCGCGTCTGGCCGAGGGCACCAGCATACGTAGGTAGCCGCCAAGTATAACGAGAAAGCGCGGACCCTATACCTAGGTGTAATGCCTTCTTCTAGCCGGCACGCGTCGCTACTTGCCGGGGATGACGGCCGTGCCTTCGATCTCAACCCTTGCGCCGGGCTCGAGCAGGCCAGCGACCACGATCAGTGACATCGCCGGAAAATGACGACCGATAACCCGACGATACGCCTCGCCAATCTCCTTTTGCCGCGCGACGTAGGCCGCCTTGTCGGTAACAAACCATGTCAATCGTGTGAGATGCCGAGGTTCGCCCCCAGCTTCTGCCAACACCTCGACAACATTCGCGAGTGCACGCTCCGCTTGCCCGACGAAATCGTCGCTGACCAGCTCACAGCGCTCATTCCAGCCAATCTGGCCGGCAATGAAAACCTGGCGCCCCTCGGCGGCAACTCCGTTGGAATAGCCTTTAGGAGGCATCCAGTTCTTTGGCTGCAGAAACTCGAAAGTGTTCTTGCTCATGACTGACCGTGCTGACGTAATTTGAATCTCTGGATCTTGCCTGTCTGGGTCTTCGGCAGAGCATCGACAAACTTGACCGCGCGGGGATACTTGTAAGGCGCGATGACTGCTTTTACGTGGTCCTGCAGCCGTTTCACGCAGGCAGCATCGCCTTCGACCCCGGCCTGTAGCACAACGTATGCTGTGACGATCTGCCCACGTTCGATATCGGGAACGCCAATCACGGCACATTCCCCGACATCCGCGTGCGAGAGCAGCGCGCCCTCGACTTCGGGCCCGGCAATGTTGTAGCCGGCGGATACGATCATATCGTCCGCTCGCGCAGCGAAGTGGAAGCGGCCTTCTTCGTCCTGAAAATAGACGTCGCCGGTCAAATTCCAGCCGTCGCAGACATAAGACTTCTGTCGTGCATCGGCGAGGTAGCGGCACCCCGTCGGTCCGCGCACCGCCAATCGGCCAACCGACCCGGGCTTTACGGATTTCATCTCGGCATCGACGATCTTCGCCTCGTACCCGGTGACCGGACGGCCGGTGACCCCGGGGTAAGCGTCGTCCACCCGATTGGAAATAAAAATGTGCAGCAGCTCGGTCGTCCCGATGCCGTCCAGCATTGATTTGCCGGTTTTACGACGCCAGTCCTCGAAGACCGGTCCCGGTAACGTTTCTCCGGCGGAAACCGCGATGCGCAGAGAAGAAAGGTCGGCGCCCTGCTCCATCGCCGCCAGCATGGCACGGTAAGCGGTCGGCGCCGTAAAGCAGACCGTTGCCTTGTAAGTCTCGATGATCTGAATCATGTTCGCGGGCGAAGCATTCTCCAACAACGTTGCCGTTGCGCCGAAGCGCAAGGGGAAAATCGCAAGGCCGCCCAAGCCGAACGTAAAGGCAAGCGGTGGCGAACCGACAAACACATCGTCGGAAGTCACTTTCAAGACTTCGCGTGCATACCCATCCGCAACGATCAGAAGGTCGCGGTGGAAATGCATCGTCGCTTTTGGTTCGCCAGTCGTCCCCGAGGTAAACCCGAGCAGCGCAACGTCGTCGCGCCCGGTCGGCACCGCGTCAAAGGTCACCGGCTTGTCGAGCGCAATGCGGTCAAGCTCGGCGTCGTGATTGGAGGTTCCGTCAAATCCGACGACCTGCTTCAGGAACCTGCTGTCCTTGGCGCATGCGATGAGCTCGTCGGCAATCCGCGTGTCAGTCAGCGCCAGACTGATTTGTGCCTTGTCGACAATCTTGGTGAGCTCGCCTGCGCGCAGCAACGGCATCGTATTGACCACGACCGCACCAGCCTTTGTCGCCGCGAGCCAGCACGCGACAAGCGCGGGGTTGTTGCCCGATCGGATCAGGATGCGATTGCCGGGCTTAATGCTGTAATTCTCGACCAGCGCATGGGCCACGCGGTTCGACCAATCGGCCAGCTCCTTGTAAGTGCGCCGCCGACCATTTCCAATCAAGGCAATGCGATCACCAAAACCGCGTTCGACCATCCGATCAGTAAGT
>DASRAF010000500.1:0-3998 GCA_035638295.1 Pseudolabrys sp. | reverse complement strand
CGAGCAGGTTCTGAATGGCCTTTTGGTCGGCGCGTATTACCTGCTGATCGCGCTCGGTCTCTCGCTGATCTTCGCGCTCGGCGGTATAGTCAATCTCGCGCATGGCGGCTTCTATGCCATCGGCGCCTACCTCGCCGTGATTCTGACAAATCGCATCGGTTTCTTCGGAGCGCTTGTCGCTTCCCCGGTGATTGTTGGATGCTTCGGCATCCTCATTGAGCGGTTCTTGTTTCGCCGCTTTTACCGCTCCGACCCGATCTTAAGCCTACTGCTGACGTTCGGCTTGGCGATGGTCATCGAGCAGGGACTGCGAATTGTATTCGGCGCCACGCCGCTTCCGTTTTCGATTCCGTCGGAACTTCGCGGCCAGTTGCTGGTCGGCGACTTCATCTATCCGCGCTACCGGCTGTTCATTTTCGGGATAGCGCTGGCCGCAGTTACCGCCACCTGGTTCATTGTTTACCGGACGACTTTCGGCCGTGTGGTGCGGGCAGGTGTGCAAAATCCGGACATTGTCGGTTCGCTCGGCATTTCGCTAGCGCCTTACATGACCGCAGTCGCTGCGCTGGGAGTCGGGCTCGCTGGACTGGCCGGCGTTCTGCTCGCACCGATCGCCGGCGTGCATCCCGCGATGGGGGCTGAAATTCTAACGGCTGCCTTCGTCGTCGTCGTCATCGGAGGCCTGGGCTCGTTTTGGGGCGTGATCGCCGCCGCTGCGCTCGTCGGCGTCGTTCGTGGAATTACCATCTATTTCAACCCGTCGTGGGGCGAGGCGTCGATGTATCTCCTGATGGCGGTTGTGCTGCTGGTGCGGCCACGCGGTCTCTTGGGCGAACGCATCGAAAAATTTGAGTAGTTACAATGCTGAACAGTCGCTCGCCCCTTATCATCGTCGCGGTGTCGTTGGTGGTCCTGCCATTTGCGCTCGATCTGGTAGGGCTTCCATTGCGCTCTTCAATCGACGTTGTGGCGTTCGCTGTCGCGTGCATGGGCCTCAATATCCTCGTCGGCAATACAGGCCTCGTTTCATTCGGGCATGGCGCCTGGTTCGGACTCGGCGCCTACGCTGCAGCCTTGAGCCAGCGTTACTGGTTTCCGGGATCAGTCAGTTTACCCGCATTGTTCGCACTTGTTTTCGTGGCAGTGTCCGCCGTGCTGTCTGGCGCACTGATCTTGCGGCGGCGCGGCGTCTATTTCTCGTTACTGACGCTGGCTCTGACCGCGCTGCTCTTTGCCATTGGCTACCGCTGGACCGAATTCACTGGCGGCGAAAGCGGACTCGGCGGTGTCACGCGCGCGACGGTACTCGGAATCGACCTTGAGCGCGACGGCAATTACTATTGGGTAGTTGCCGGCGTTGCGATGGGCGTCTGTTTCCTGCTGTGGCGCTTTCATCGGTCGCCGGTTGGCAGCGTACTAGTAGCAATCCGTGAAAATGAACAGCGGGCGCGCTTTATTGGCTATCCGACAAATCGGTACAAGCTGATCGGCTTCGTGCTGTCGGCAACGATTGTCGCCGTCGCGGGTACGCTTTCGGTCTTCAATCACCGTTTCGCTTCGGCCGAACCGCTTTCCGTCGCTTTCTCGGGTGAACTCATTGCCATGGTGGTTATCGGGGGAATGCGCAGCTTTCTCGGACCGGCTCTTGGCGCGCTTTTCTTTATCCTCTTTCGCGAGTTTCTATCGATATGGACCCCGCATTGGCTTTTCTATTTTGGCCTCCTGTTCATTGGCTTTGTTGTTTTCTCCCCAACAGGCCTTGTCGGCGTCGGGGAACGGCTGTTGGCTCCGATCCGCAAGCGGGAGATCACGGCCGCAGCGATGGCGGGTCGCAAAACAGCGGACGTTCTATCGTTGCCGCCAAGCCTGCTGCGCGCGAATGAAAATGACCGCCTAGCCCTTGCAGCGAGAAATCTGGAGAAGAGCTTCGGCGGCATCCATGCCGTACGCGGCTTCGACCTCTCGGTGCGCGACAAGACCTTGCACGCCCTGATCGGGCCAAATGGAGCCGGCAAGACGACGGCATTCAATGTGTTGTCCGGCCTTTACGCGCCGGATGCCGGTTCGGTCGAGCTTGAGGGAACATCTATCGGAGGGCTTAAGCCGGAGGACATCACGAGAGCTGGTGTCGGCCGTTCGTTTCAGATCACCAATTTGTTCGTTGGATTGAGTGTCGAGGAAAATATCCGTCTTGCCATCCAGGCGCGCTCGCACATGCGCTACGCAATGTGGCGCTCGACCGCTTCGCTTACTGACATTCAGGCCGAGACTGCGGAACTCATCCGCTACCTTGGCCTTGCCGGGATCGAAAACGCGGAAGCGTCGTCTCTTTCCTATGGCGGCCAGCGCGTACTTGACATGGGCCTAGCGTTGGCAACACAGCCTCGGATTCTGCTGCTGGATGAGCCGCTCGCCGGACTTGCAGTCGGCGAGCGGGAGCGCATTGCAAAGCTGATCAAGGCAATTTCCGCGGAAATCCCGATTTTGCTTGTTGAGCACGATATCGACCGTGTGTTCAGGATTGCCGATCACGTCACTGTCATGAACGACGGCGCCGTTCTCGTCGACGGCAGCGCTGACGATGCGCGCAACAACGACAAAGTACGCGCGATCTATATTGGCTCCGGCACCGCTGCAGTCGCCATGCAGCCGCGTGCCGAGTTCGCGCGATTCGATCAACTTCTCTGCGTCGACCGCATCAACACGTATTACGGCAAAAGTCATATCCTCAACGACGTCTCGTTCGACGTGCGGAAGCACGAGATTATTGCATTGCTCGGACGCAACGGCGCCGGAAAATCGACGCTGTTGAAGAGTCTGGTCGGGATTGCCAGGCCGGAAGCGGGCTCTATCAGACTGCTTGACCAGGAGACCGTCGGCCTGCCATCGGCCGCGATTGCCCGGCGCGGCATCGGCTACGTTCCGCAGGGGCGCGGACTGTTCGCTGGGATGACAGTGGCCGACAATCTTGTGCTCGGTCGCCTCAAACGCACGACCGGAGATGGAATTCATTGGAGCGACGAGCGCATCGTCGCAATCTTTCCGCGTTTGGCCGAACGCTGGAATACGCCGGCCGACTATTTGTCCGGTGGCGAACAGCAGATGGTCGCCGTTGCCCGCGCATTGGCCGGCAACGTGCAGGTGCTCCTGCTTGATGAGCCGTTCGAGGGACTTTCTCCCGCCGTCACTCAGGAACTGTTCGAAGTTTTCGACCGGCTCCGACAGGAGATCGCGCTGGTCATTGTTGACCATCACCTCGACCTTGCATTGGGACTGTCGGACCGGACAGTGGTGCTCGAGCGCGGCACCGTCACTTGGAACGGCGTCTCCACCTTGCTCAAAGATGATCTCGACCTGCGGAGGAAGGTGCTGTGGATGTGAATCGGCTTGCAAGCCACCAGATGTCCGCTTTCGGGGGCAAAGCGGACATGGCTGCCGCGTCCCAAAATGCCTGCTTTGGACCCAAAGCGGACAAATAACCGCCGCGTAAATTCGCTCGGCTCTTGACCGGGCAAGCTGATGTCGGGCCTTTTCGGGATACAGACATCGTGAAGCGTGTCGCGCCGCCAGATCGCCAGTCTTTATCGAGGCTCGGGTTTGTGATGCGGGATGATTGTGAATGCGCTAAAGTTTCGTGGGGCTGAAGGGGCTTCCAACATGGGGAGTTCCTGAGATGTGTGACTACAGCCTTCAAACCATCAAATCACGGCCTGCGAAGGTTGGTGACAAACTGACCACACGCGACTTTGGTACTTGCACGCGCGGGTTTGCTGCTGCGGAGGATGCCGCGGTTGCAGTTTGCGTCCTTCCAGGTACGGAGCTTGCGTTTTCCAACGCCGTGACAGTTAAAGATCCTCGCTTCTTCGTAGGATGGAAGATAGAAAGACTTGATTACGCGACCGCAATCTTCCGCCAAGTCAACAAGAGCGAACCGTTCAAGCATCATGATGCGCTTGAATTTCCGAATGGGCGCGTTGTTCTCCTGACGCGACTAAGTG
>DASRAF010000499.1:0-2173 GCA_035638295.1 Pseudolabrys sp. | reverse complement strand
AATGCCCTGAGCGATGAGACCGGGCTCGAGACCGATTTCATCGTACTTACGAAATAGCCCCGGCTTCGAAGCCCGAGCTTTTTGTCGGATGAAACTAAGCTTTGGGCCAGAAGCGGACATCTCACTATCATTCGATAACGTCGGCGATCTGCTGGAGGTGCGTTGGCACAGTCAGGCCCAGCGCTTTTGCGGGCTTGAGATTAATGACCAACTCGAATTTCGCCGCTCGTTGGATCGGCAAGTCTCCCGGCTTTTCGCCTTTGAGAATCCGGCCGGCGTAAGTACCGGCGAGGCTATATGCATCCGTTTGGCTTGGCCCATAACTTGCCAGTCCACCGATGTCTGCAAACTCGCGCACAAAATGGATTGCCGGAATCGCAAAACGTGCCGTCAGCCCGACGAGCTGATCGCGGCGACTCACGAAGAGCGAATCGGCTCCAATGATGACTGCGTTAACACGTTGCCGGACGGCACTCTCGAAGGCTGCGTCGGTTTCGCGTTCACTGCTGGCCTTTAGGATCAAGAGCTGGACACCCGATGCGCGCGCCGCAGCTTGCGCATCTCGGATTTGGGGTTCGGAAGTGGGATTCCCGGGGTTTACGAGCAAGCCAATAACAGTGGCGCCAGGAACAAGTTCGCGCACCAATTCCAAACGTTTCGCACTAAGTGTATTAGAGACAAAAGTCACACCTGTGATGTTGCCTCCGGGATGGCTGAAATTGGAAACGAGACCGAGATCGACCGGGTCGGCGCCGATCGCAAAAACGATCGGAGTTGCCGTGGTTGCAGCTTTGGCAGCCAGCGCAGCCGGTGGAGCGAGCGCAACGATCACAGTTACAGGATCAGCGACCAGATCAGCGGCCAGTGCCGGCAATCGGTCGAAGCGGGAATCGGCCGAGCGATATTTAATTGCGACATTGCGGCCTTCGATATAGCCAGCATGCTTGAGGCCCCGCCGAACAGCATCGATCTGTCGATCATCTAGTTGCGCGGTGCCGAGCAAGCCGACCAACGCAATGGCCGGCTGCTGCGCGCGCGCCGCAAGCGGCCACGCAGCCATACCTCCGACTAATGCGATGAACTCGCGTCGCCGCATTGCGCCCCCGGGCTAACAACAGGGCATCGTACCGGTAAAAACTGGTGGACTGGAAGGACCCACCCATGTCCGCTTTGGGTCAAAAGCAGACATTTGCAGTGCCAAACGGCATGTCCGCTCTACGCCCGAAAGCGACATCAAATGCGACAGATGGGACATCAAATGCGACAGATGGAATGTCCGCCTTGGGCGGTCTCATGCACTGCAGCGATCAATGCTTGGCTTAGGACAGCCATTGACGTTGGCTGAAACGCTTCGGAACCTGATCATCGCAGCCCGTTGGCCGTAAAGCTGCGCTTCCCTTGCGCCGCCACGACACCTAAATTGAAGGCGTACGATACGGAGTTCGCCATGCCGCAAGCCGCAGCACCGACTGCCGAATCCGCTCTCGCGCCGGACCATATCGATGCGACGCTGAACTACATTATCGACGACGGTGGCAAGGTTTTCACCATCGTCGCCAGTCCCGGCGGTACCGACACACGCTCAGGCGGCACCGCCGATCCGCGCCGCGTAACCATTCACAACGGCCGCCGCCATGCGAAAGATTTTGTGTTGGAGCGCCACGGCTTTCGCTTCGTGTGCCACGACACCAAAGTGGAGGACTTCTATGACGAGGATCAAATCCGGCGGGTCTACTATCCGGAGATGGAAGCGCTGATCAAAAGCGAGAGCGGCGCCAAGCGCGTCGTCGTATTCGACCACACGCTACGCACCGCCGACGACGAAATACGGGAGTCGAAGGGGACCCGAGAGGTCGTCCGCCGTGTTCACAACGACTACACGGAATGGTCGGCCCCCCAACGCGTGCGCGATATTCTCCCTGACGAAGCCGAAGAGTTGTTGCAGCGGCGCTTCGCTATCATCCAGGTTTGGCGGCCGATTCGTCATCCTGTGGAGACTTATCCGCTTGCCATGGCGGATGCGCAAACGCTTTCGCCACAGGATATGATTGTGTCAGAGCGGCGCGCGCCCGGACGCATCGGCCAGACCTATGCGATCAAGTATAATCCGGAACACAAGTGGTACTGGTTCCCGCGCATGCGGCGCGAGGAGGCCTATGTATTCAAGGTGTTT
>DASRAF010000498.1:0-3555 GCA_035638295.1 Pseudolabrys sp. | reverse complement strand
TTGGTGCGGCTCATCGCTTCGGCCTGATCCCGCGCGGCCGTAAGAGTTTTCTCATAATTCTTGCGGTTGGTGATATCCGTATAAATGTTGACTACACCTCCATCTGGCAACGGATTGTGCCGGATTTCGACGATCGTACCGTTAGGCCGTGTCCGCTCCGTCAAGTAATGCCGGGCGACCCCTGCCGCGAGCCGCTGGACCTCAGCGTCAACATCGATGTCGCCGTATTCGCCTCTTTCTGCTTGGAAGCGAATAAAGTCGCTGAAATGCGGCTCGCCAGCCAAGAACGTCTTGGGTAGTTCGAGCAGTTCGGCAACTTGCGGATTCCAAGCAACCAATTTCATCCGGCGATCGAATATGAGCACGCCGTGTTCCATGTTTTCGAACGTGACGCGCATCACCTCGCCGCGTCGCTGCAGCTCGGCGGTGCGCTGCTCGATGGTCTTTTCCAACTTAATGGCTGCGTCAGCCCGCTCAGCGAGCAGTTGATCCAGCTCCACGCGATTTCTGCGAAATACCTCGACGGCTCTTCCCATGGCGCCGATTTCGTCGGCCCCGGTCACCGGAACGGCGCTTTCCCGTCGACCCGCCGCAATCGCCAGCATTGCGCTGCTCAAACGCGCAAGGCGAGATACGATGTTGCGCCCAACATAGAGCCAGGCAATCAGGCCGGCCGCCACCAGAGCGGTAATCGATAGCGCGACAAGAAGGATTCGGCCCGAGCGGATTTGGTCGGCGGCGAGCGCGGAAACGGCCTCCGCGTCTTTGCCTTGCTGCGCAACAAGGCCGTCGACCGCATGCTTGAGCTTGACGGCCTCGGCTTGCGTTGCCGCAAACGCGAGCTGCGCCTCGTGCTGACGCCGCAATTCGCGCGCCCGCACAGCAATGATCCCGTCCTGGCCCGCCATCACGGCGAGCCTGTCGTAGAGGCCGGTCAGGTTTTTCCGCAGTTCGGGGTCGGCAAGCGCTTTGAGGTTGGTTTCAATCTTACCCCGCGCTGCATCGATGAGTTCGCGCAGCGGCTGCAGGCGCACGCTCTCCGTAACCAGCGAACTTTCGATCAGCAAGCCGGCGAGCAAATTGACCTCGGCCTGCACTTCGAGCAAACGGCGCAGCGACTCGACGGCTTCGTTCGAAGCCGCTTTGTTTTCCGCGCCCTGACTCTTCGTCATTAGATCGAAATTCGCGTCGTCGATCGCCGGTGTGATTTCCTCCAGCAACTCCTCGTGGGCCTTTCGAATCGAGGTCGCCATTGCCTGTCGGCGGCCCGCGATGGCGATCCTCTCGGTCACGGCCTGATTGAGTGCAACGATCCGGTCGACCATTGCGGTTTGTGCTGTTTGGATTTCCGTGCTCATCTTTGCATCCAGCGTCCGCAGCTGGTCGATCCGCGCCAGGAAATCACGTGTTTGCCGCGCGATTTGCTCGGCGATCTCGGCACGTTGGGGCTCATCCTCGGCGGCCATCAGCCGCGGTGCCGCAGCGACAAGCCCGCTCGTCTCCTCGGCGAGCCGAACCGAATGCACCGTCGCCGGCAGGCTCTGGGAGACGATTTCCGTGGTGGTCCCGCCGATATTCGTGAATGCGTAGAGTCCGATCAGCGAGCAAATCACCGTCGTGATCGCCATGAAGCCCAACGCGATGTAGAGGCGCGCGCGGATCGTGCTCAGCCCGGACAGCGCGGTCACCCGGCCTTTGCCGTCGTGGTCGGTTTGAATCGAAGCAGGCGCTGCCACTGCGGAGCTCATGTGTGGCTTCTAAGGGTAGGCCGCGACGTCACTTGACAAGCCGCGTGACCGGCTTGAACGAACCGTCGGCTTGCAGGACGGTAAAGAACACTTGGTTCATGCCCTGATTGCTCGTTGGACCGTACGTGAGCTCGATTCCGTCGAGATCGAAGGCGCCGCCATAAGTAATGGCGTCGAGCAGCGCCTCGCGCGTTGGCTCGCCGGGCAAGCGTTTCAACGCTTCGATGACCAGACGGCCGACAAGATAGCCCTCCAGCGAGACGAACCCGGGCTTGGCTTCAGGGTCGAGCGCAGCGAGCGCTGCCTGATAGGACGCGACTACTGGGAGTGATTTGTCGCCGGGAAATGGCACCACTTGGCTGACAATTACACCGGCGCCCTTGTCGCCCATTTCCTGGGCGAGAGCATCGGCGCCGACGAAGGAAATAGCCACGAAAACCGCGTCCATCCTCGCCTGACGCGCCAACTTGATGAATTCGGCGACGGGCTTGTAAGAGCCAACCGTCACCACAGCTTCGGGGTTAGCCTTCATAATTTCGAGCAGGGCGGATTTCACCGCGGTCGTGTTGCGCCGGAACGTGCCTGCGGCGACAAGCGACATGTTGCGCTTGGCCATCGCGATCTTGACTCCGTCGAGTCCGGCCAGGCCGAAGGTGTCATCCTGGTATAAGATCGCGATCTTGGTGATGCCGAGATCTTTGGTCAGATGCTCGATCCACGCCGCGGTCTCCTGAAAATAGGACGTGCGAATATTGACGACATATCGTTTATACGGAGTGCGCAGGAACTCCGCGCCCGTAAATGGGCCGATGAAAGGAACTTTGGCCTCGGTCGCGATCGGCTGGCCGGCATTCGATGTCGGCGTTCCGACCGCGCCGACGATCGCGAACACCTTTTCTTCGCCCAGCATCTTCTTCGTCGCCTCGATCGTCTTCTGAGGCTCATAGCTATCGTCGGCGGATTTCAACTCGAGCAGGCGGCCGGCAATTCCGCCGGCGCGATTGACTTCCGCGAACGCGGCGAGAAGGCCTTGGCGCATACCCTGGCCGAGTGCCTGGGCAGGACCCTCAAGCGCCGCGACTTGACCGAAAACAATCCTGTCCTTGGTGACGCCGTCTTCGGCAAGGGCGGAAGTGTCGGCAAGAGCAAAAACAACAACTGACGCAAACAAGATCAGCGATCGATTCTCCATCGTCACTATTCCTTTGTTGCGACTAGGCTCTCTGACTCGCCGGCGCCCGCGCATGATGTTGCCGAGGTGAAGCAGTCACCGGTCGTTACCGAGGAAAGCTATGTCAGTGACCGGGCGTTTTCCCCCGTGGTTTATCTTCTTCTAAGAGGCTGAATCGGAGCTGTGATCATTGAGTCGAACTTTACGCCGTGCCAGGCCTTGGCGCAACGCAGTTCCTGCCGGCCTCGTGCTCGACCTGACCCACACGATCGTGTATGTCCGCTTCGCCCCCGAAAGCAGACAAATGGCGGACGTGTCGGTACGTCCGCTTTGTGCCGATGCTGTTGAAAAAGTCGCTAATGATCTCCGTGAGCGCTTCCATTTAGCATTTTAGGGGCTGGCTTTGTCTCGGTCTTCGTTTCCTTTCTGGCGGGACTACCGACATGGGCGCAGGCGTCCAACTGTCCCAGGTTGAAGTACTGACGCTCAAGCGATGCATGTAGCTGGCATGTTCAGCCACGGCCGCCAGATATGGTTGGCGAGGGTCTTCAAGTTCTGCACGATGGCGGCGAGGTGGAACTCGTCGCGAGCGCCGGAAAGGCCCCGCAACCGCATACGCTCGAAACCGTGGTGCGT
>DASRAF010000497.1:0-10474 GCA_035638295.1 Pseudolabrys sp. | reverse complement strand
CGCACCAGCGGCTTCTTTTCGTTCGTTGCAGGTCCTTGCGCCGCCTTGCCGCCGTCCGCCATCGAATCCCCGTTTCGTGGCATCACGCTACCGGGGCGCGCGAACGCACTCAACCCGGCGCGTCTGTCAGTCCTGCTCCGTCAGCGTACGTTGGACCGCGTCACGCCAGCCGGAATACTTGCGCTCCCGCGTTTCGAAATCCATGCGCGGCTCGAAGCGACGGTCGAGCTGCCACTGCGCCGCAAAGCCTTCGAGATCGGGGCAAATGTCGGCGGCTCGGCCCGCCAGATAGGCCGCACCCAGCGCGGTCGTTTCCATAACGACAGGCCGATCGACGGGACTTGCGAGAATGTCAGCGACATACTGCATCGTGATGTCACTCACGACCATCCCACCGTCGACACGCAGCACCGTCGAAGAATCCTTGGCGGAAGGCCAGTCGGCATGCATGGCTTCGAGAAGATCGCGCGTCTGGTAGGCGACTGCTTCTAGCGCCGCGCGGGCAAGATCGGCCGCACCGGAGTTGCGGCTCAAGCCAAAGATCGCGCCGCGCGCTTGCGCATCCCAGTAGGGCGCGCCCAGCCCCACAAAAGCCGGCACCAGATACACCTGCTCGGCAGGATCGGCCTGCTGCGCTAAAGGACCGACATCTGATGCCGCGTTGATGAGCTTCATCGCATCGCGCAGCCATTGCACGGCGGCACCGGCGACAAAGATGGCTCCTTCCAGCGCATAAGTTCGCCGGCCTTCGAGTTGATACGCGATGGTCGTGAGCAGGCGGTTGCTTGAAGCGAGGCGTTCCGCACCGGTGTTGAGAAGTGCAAAACATCCAGTGCCATAGGTCGACTTCATCATCCCAGGCTTGAAACAGCCCTGCCCGATCGTGGCGGCTTGCTGATCCCCAGCAATGCCGAGAATACGGATCGGTCCACCGAACAAATCGGGCGTTGTTACTCCGAACATGTCTGCGCAATCGCGTACATCCGGCAGGAGACCATGCGTTACGCCAAACATGCGGCAAAGATCATCGTCCCATTGCGCCTTGCCGATATCGAACAGCAGCGTGCGCGCCGCGTTGGTGGCGTCGGTCAGATGCACCTTGCCGCCTGTGAGACGCCACAGCAGAAAGCTGTCGATCGTCCCGAAGGCGAGCTTGCCGCCCTCGGCCGCCGCGCGAGCACCGTTCACGTGGTCAAGCAGCCAGGCGATCTTGCTTGCGGAAAAATAGGGATCGAGCAGAAGTCCCGTTTTGGCGGCAATGTCCGGTTCATGACCGGTGCGCCGCAACGCATCGCAATAATCCGCGGTGCGCCGATCCTGCCAGACGATCGCGTTGTAGATCGGCTCGCCGCTTTGGCGGTCCCAGATCACGGTGGTTTCGCGTTGATTGGTAATGCCGAGTCCAGCGACGTCGTTCGCCGTGATACGTGCTTCGGCCATGACGGCCCGCACCGTCGTGACCACCGTCTTCCATATCTCCTCTGGGTCGTGCTCGACCTCGCCCGGCGACGGATAGATCTGGCGGAACTCCATTTGCGCAGTTGCAAGCGGACGCAAGGCCGTGTCGAACACGATTGCGCGCGTCGAGGTCGTACCCTGGTCGATTGCGATGAGAGCGGTCGGCAAATGAAATCCCCCCGGATCGTCAACGCGCGGTTAGAGCCGCCTTTCCGCCCAGTGATCCGATGAAACGATCGATAGCCGCACAATCCTCAGCTGTCGCCTTAAGTCCAATCTTGCTTCGGCGCCAGAGCACGTCATCCGTATTCTGCGCCCATTCGTTGTCTACCATGTAACGTACCTCGGCAGCCGTGAGATCGCCGGCAAAGCACGGGCCCAGGTCGTCTATGCTTTTCGCGTCCGCGAGAAATCGTTCGGCGCGCAGGCCATAAGCGTGCATGAGCCGTTGTGCGTGCGCGACCGACAAGAAGGGCCATCGCCTCATCGTCTCGGTCACCTGTGCGTTGAACTCCTCAGGCGAAAACTCGCCCCCTGGCAGATTCGAGTTCGCCGTCCAGGGCGGTCTCCCCCCGAAGAAATGGCCGATCTTCAGCATGGCCGCCTCTGCCAGCTTGCGGTGCGTCGTGATCTTGCCGCCATAGATGGTGAGCAACGGCGCCTCCCCGGCGCTTTGGTCGAGCACCAATTCGTAATCGCGCGTGACGTCTTCGGGCCTGTCGGCGTGATCGTCGTACAGTGCGCGGACTCCGGCAAACGACCATACCAACTCATCGGGGATGACCTTGTCGCGGAAGTACTGATTTACGGCGTCGCAAAGATAGGAAATTTCCGAAGGGTCGGGCGCCAGCGAACCTAGATCACCGACGAAATTCTGGTCGGTGGTCCCGATCAGTGTGAAATCATCCGCAAATGGCAGAACAAACACGGCGCGCCGGTCTGCTGCCTGGAGTAGATAGCCGTAGTCGTGATCGAAGCGCCGACGGATGACGATGTGGCTGCCCTTGATCAACCGCACAGGCGTCGGTAGCGGCCGGCGGATGACGGTGTCCGCGACCGGACCGATCCACGGACCGCCCGCATTGACCAAAACACGTGCGGTCTTTACTTCGCGGCGTCCGCGCGCGTTCAGCACTAGTTCCCATTCATCCCGCCGTTCCACTCGCGCGCAGCGCGTACGGGTTCGAATGACGGCGCCGCGCTCAGCGGCGTCCATTGCATTGAGCACGACGAGACGCGAATCATCGACCCAGCAATCGGAATACTCAAAGCCGTAGCGAAAGGTCCGCTTCAACGGCTGGCCGACTTTATGGTGCGTAAGATCGACCGTGCGCGAGGCAGGCAACAGCTTGCGCGCACCCAGTATGTCGTAAAGGATCAGGCCAAACCGCAACAAAAGTGACGATCGCAGCCCCGGTATCGGTGGCAACATGAAACGCATCGGCCGTACCAGATGCGGTGCAATGCGCAGTAGCACCTCTCGTTCGTTCAGCGCCTCGCGAACCAGACGAAAGGCTCCGTGCTCGAGATAGCGCAAGCCGCCATGTATCAGCTTGCTCGAAGCTGAGGACGTGCCCGAACCGAGATCGTTCATCTCGACGAGCAATACTTTTATTCCGCGGCCGGCTGCGTCGCGGGCAAGGCCCGCTCCGTTTATACCGCCACCGATGATGGCAAGTTCGAAATCGGCCATTGGCTGATAATTCGCTTTATTCCGCAGAATGAGTGGCTTGAGCCGAGCACTCAAGGACAGAGCGTGTTAACTTTGGGTTTGCACGGCGTTCACCGCAATTGAAAAATCGCGCCGGTGCAGCCAAATCAAACCAATTAATGCCCTATTTCGTTGCTTGAACGCCCGCCAGGGAAATTTCAACCGCCAATGCCCTCGCCCCGCCTGCTTGTCATCGAAGGCAACTCACCGCAAACAACCGCCGAGCACGTGGCGGCCGGCGGCACTGCGGCGAGCAAAGGCTACTCTGACCTCCTGCGCGAACTTCTGCCCGGCGCTGTTGTGGATATCTGCTATCCTGGCGACCCAACGACGTTGCTGCCGGAAGGCTCCTCACTCGAAGGCTATGACGGCATCACCATCACGGGTTCGAGCCTGCATGTTTACAACGGTGGCCCGGAGGTGATGCGACAGATCGATCTGGTGCGCACCGCGCTCAAGACCGGAACTCCATTGTTCGGCTCATGTTGGGGGCTTCAGGTCATCACCGCAGCAGCCGGTGGAAGCGTGCGAAAAAATCCGAAAGGTCGCGAACTTGGCTTCGGCCGCGGCATTCGCTTGACTGAAGCCGGACGGAAGCACCCGATGTATGCGGGCAAACTCGACGTGTTCAATGCACCAACAGTGCATCTCGATGAGGTCGAGACGCTCGCCCCGGGCACGACCGTACTCGCGACCAATGCCGTTTCTGATGTGCAAAGTGCGGAGATCCGGACCAACGGTTCCACCGCATGGGCTGTGCAATATCACCCGGAATATCCGTTGCGTGAGGTCGCGGCGATCGTCCGGCGCATCGGCACGCGGCTTATCGAAGAAGGTTTTTTTGCCGACGCAGCCGACATCAAAACCTTTTCACACGATCTCGATACGCTTGACCGCGATCCCGGCTGCAAGCGGCTCGCCTGGCGGCACGGCATCAGCAAGAATGTTCTCGACAAGAAGTTAAGAGTCGGCGAGGTCGCCAATTGGGTTGAGTTTCAGGTCCTGCCGACGCGCGTTAAACGAGGGCGCGGCTAGCTATGGATTTTTCGGGCAAGCAGGTCGTTGTGAGCGGCGGCACCGGCGCACTCGGAACTGCCGTGGTGAGCAAATTGCTCGCGGGGGGCGCGACCTGCATCATACCCTACGTGCATGAAGCGGAAGCGCAGCGATTTCCCAATCGCAGCGACGCCAAGGTAACTCTGGTTGCGGTTTCAGATTTGTCCGACGAGGCACAGGTCGCGAAGGTTTATTCGGGTGCAAAACTCTGGGCTTCGATCCACATAGCCGGCGGATTTGCCCCCGGCAAAGTGGCCGAAACCGACAAAGCTGCTTTGATGGCCCAGATCGAAAGCAACCTCGTCTCGTGTTTCCTTTGCTGTCGCGCTGCTGTGAATGCCATGTTGACAAGCGGTGGCGGTCGCATCGTCAATGTCGCTGCAAGGCCGGCGTTGGAATGGCGATCAGGCGCGGGGATGAGCGCCTACACCGTGGCCAAGACGGGCGTCGCTGCGCTCACCGTGGCGCTGGCTGAGGAAGTCGCCAAGGACGGCATCCTAGTCAATGCGGTTGCGCCCTCGATCATGGATACAGCCGCCAACCGCAAGGCGATGCCGAAGGCCGATTTTTCTGCTTGGCCGAAGGTCGAAGAAGTGGCGGCGACGATTGCTTTTCTGGCTTCGCCGGAAAACCATGTAACGCGCGGCGCAATCGTTCCGGTCTACGGAAAATCCTAACCGGTAACCGGAACCAGCTCGAGCGGCGGCCGCAGCAGGCGCTGCACGCTGCTGGAGGCGACGACCGTACGGCCTTCCGCATAGGCCTCATGATTCTTCTCGATGTGATCGAGGTCGTAGAGGTAGTTCACCATCAGGCCATCAGCCTGGGCGATGGCACGATCGGACGTGTCGGCGAGCCAGTTGATGCGCTCGAGCCGCGCGCCATTGCCGAGATGGAATCGCGCGACCGGATCGATCGGGGCGCCGCGCTTGTTGCGCGCTCGCAGGAAGTACCACGCGGCGGCCCGCATCAGTGGCTCCTCAAGCTGGCTGAAGATTTCAGGATCGGTCCACCAATGCGGCCGCTCCAACAGCGCGAAGGTAACGCGGTCGCTGGCATTGATGGCCGATGAGCTCTCGTTCTTCAGCTCGCCGTCGAGCCAAAGGGTGAAACCCGACACCGGCGATAGCGTGACGAATGTCGTAAGCTTGGGAAGTTCGCGGCAGATTTCCTCGACGACCTGCTTGATCAAAAAATTGCCGAATGAAACGCCGGTTAACCCGCGCTGGCAGTTCGAGATCGAATAGAACACGGCGGTGCGCGCCTTGTCCGGTTCGACAAACTGCTGACGGCTGCTTGCAAGAATCGGCGCGATGGCGCCGGGGATATCGCGCTCGACTGCCACTTCGACGAAGATCAACGGATCATCGACAAGTGCGGGATGAAAGAACGCATAGCAGCGACGGTCCGGGGGATCGATGCGGCGGCGCAAATCGTCCCAGCCACGGATTTCGTGGACCGCTTCGTAACGAATAATTTTTTCCAGCACGATCGCCGGTGTCGACCAGTCGATTCGACGCAGTACGAGAAAACCGCGATTGAACCAGGATGAAAACAGGTGCACGAAATCGGCATCGACGCTGGCAAGATCCTCGTGCCGGTGATCGAGCGAATCCATCAACTGCTCGCGCATGCGCACCAACGCGGCGGTGCCGCCCGGCGCAAGGTTGAGCCTGCGAAACAGCTCCTGCCGTCGCGGCTCGGATGCGGCGTGAACTTCGGCGGCTGTTAGGTCCGAGGGATCTGCCCGCCAGATCTCAATCGCCTGCTCCATGCGCGCGGGATCAGATCCAAAGCGCTCGGCCAGCGCTTCGAAGAACGCTATGCGCGGGCCTGTTGTGAGCTCGGAATAGCGCCCAAGGATTTCACGCGCGAGTGCAACGCCTGAGGCCTCTCCACGTCCGGACAGGAGGTCTTCGCACAGTTCGACCAGACTTTCGGAACGGGCCGACGGAGCTCCACGCCGGTCGCGCACCAGCAACGCGCGGCCGCGCTCGGAGATGGTCTGCAGCAATTCCCCGAAAAACGAGGTGTTCATTTTACTGTTACGGGACCCATAATCTGGTCTGGGAACCATGTGGCGATGCCCGGCGCCAGACACAATATCACGACGCCTAGAATCATCAGCCCGACAAAAGGTAGTACGCCCCACATCACATCGCGCAAGGGGATATCTGGTGCAATATTGTTAATGACGAAAATATTAAGGCCTACCGGCGGGTGAATGAGGCCCGTTTCCATGACGATCGTCATGATGACGCCAAACCAGATCAGGTCGAAATTGGCCGCGCGCAGCGGTGGCAGGATAATGGGCGCCGTCATAAGAATGATCGACACCGGCGGCAGGAAGAAGCCGAGAACCACGACCATCAGCAGGATCGTGATCAGCAGAACCCAACGTGAAAGATGCAGCGAAACGATCCACTCAGCGGTCGACTGGCTGATGTGGAGGTAACTCATCACGTACGAATAGAGCAGCGACATGCCGATGATCAGCATCAGCATTGTCGATTCGCGCAGCGTCGACAGAAGGATCGGCTCAAGATCTGTCGGCGACCACACGCTGTAAATGATGGCGATCAGCGCGAGCGCGAGCACCGCACCGAGGCCCGCTGTTTCGGAGGGCGTCGCGAACCCTCCGTAGAGCGCGATCATCACCCCGGTCAGCAGCACCACGAAGGGAAGAACGCGCGGCAGCAGTGCGAATTTGTCGCGCATCGAAAGGGTCTCGACACGCAATATCTCGGAGTGAGTGCCGGACTTCTCGTAGGCGGCCTTGGCCTGCTGGAACTCCCATCGAAAACGCCACATCGCGTAAGCGGTAAACAACCCGACCAGCAACAAGGCCGGTCCGATCGCCGCTAGGAACAGGCGGCCCAGCGACTGCTCGGCTGCGACCGCGTAAAGGATCATGGTGATCGAAGGCGGAAGCAGAATGCCGAGCGTTCCACCAGCTGCAATGATCCCGGCCGCAAAACCACCGGAATAGCCGTGTTTGCGCATCTGCGGAATTCCGGCGGAGCCGATCGCCGAGCAGGTTGCCGGAGACGAGCCCGCCATGGCGGCGAACAAGGCGCAGGCGAAAACGTTGGCGATGCCCAGACCACCGGGAATGCGATGCAGCCACGCATGCAGCGCGCCATAGAGGTCCTGTCCGGCGCGCGAACGTCCGATGGCCGCGCCCTTCAGAATGAAGAGCGGAATCGAGAGGAGCGTGATCGACGCCATTTCCTCGTAGACGTTCTGCGTAATGGTATCAACTGATGATGAAGGCATAAACGCGATCATGAAGATCGTCGCCACCGCGCCAAGCGCGAAGGCGATCGGCATTCCGGCAAACATCACCAGCAATGTGGACGCGCCGTACAAGAGACCGATCGACAGGGTGCTCATGCCTTCCCTCTCCTCCAGCGGGAAATGTGATTGGCCACCTGCAAGGCCACCTGAATGCTCAGGAGCACCATTCCGCACGTCATAAGTGAGTACGGAATCCAAAGCGGCGGCTGCCACGTCGAACCCGTGCGATATCCTTCGATGATCGCTTCATGCAGCAAGGTCCACGACTTCCAGGAAAAGTAGACGCAAAATATCAGTGTCACGATGTCGACGAAGAACAGCCGGATGCGGTTTGCCCGCGGCGACATCATCGCGGAAACTGCCTCGATAGCGACATGGCCGCGCCGCGCCTGTACGGCGGCGGCCGACATGAAGACCGCGCCGACGATCAGGAAGACCGAGAACTCATCCTGCCAGTCGGTGGAGAAATGGAAGAAATAGCGGGAGGCAACGCTGTAGGTGAGGACAAACGAAGCGACGACCAGCGCGAGCGATGCAACGAGCGTGACGATGTAATTGACCGGCGCCATGAAGCGTTCAAAGCCGGCGGCGTCCGATTTCGCGGACACCGCCTCGCTTGCGGTCCCGACGCTGTCGAGGCCGTGAACCATGGTGCTGGCCTATCGCGTCAGGAGACGTTCACGCCCTCAGCGAGTTTCAGCAACTCCGCCGACAGCGCTGTCTTTTGGGCGTAGTCCTTCCAGGCCGTGTCGCGTGCAATCGCCCGCCATTTGTCGACAATCTTTTCATCAAGATCGACGATCTTGGCGCCTTTGGCGGCGTACACTTCGGCGACCTTCTTGTCGTCAGCGATCGCTTCGTCGGTGCCGAACTTCTCGGCCTCAAGACCAAGCGACATGATAATGTCCTGCTGGTCCTTCGGCAGCGAATCGAACACCTGCTTCGACATGATCACCGGCTCGAGCATGTACCAATACGACTTGCCGCGGCCTGAGGTGAGGCTCTTGGCGATCTCTTCGAGCCGGAACGAGATCAGACTGGTCGAGGACGTAATGCCTGCGTCGCACGCGCCAGTCTGCATGGCGGCGTAAAGCTCGTTCGACGGAATCGACAGCGTGGTCGCGCCCGCGGCTTGCAGGACCATGTCCATCTCGCGGCTGCCGCCGCGGATTTTCAGGCCTTTGCAGTCTTCCGGATTGAGGATTGCCGCCGATCGGCTGGCCACACCGCCGGCCTGCCAGATCCACGCAACGATGATGACACCTTTCTCCGCCAAGAAGGCACTGAACTTCTGGCCGATCGGCGACGTTTTCCACGCGGCACCCTGCTTGTAGGAACTCACCAGTCCCGGCATCAGGCCGATATTGAGCTCGGCGGCCTCACCGCCCGCATAGGAGATCGGATAAAGGCTCATATCGAGCGCGCCTTTGCGCACGGCCGAAAACTGCGCCACCGTCTTCATCAACGATGAGTTCGGGTAGACCTGCGCGCCAAGCGCGCCGTTGGTCTTCGCTTCGAGGTCAGCCGCAAACTTGCGGCACAGCCGGTCGCGGAAGTCGCCCTGATCGATGGTACCACCGGGGAATTGATGGGAAATCTTCAGAACCTTGGCCGGCGCTGCCGAGCCCAGACGCGCATGCGCAATCACGGCTGGTGCAGCCAAGGCCCCCATAAGAACACGTCGCCTGCTCAAACTCATGAAATCCTCCCTCGTAATCTTTGCTTTTTTGGTGTGAGCGCTGTGGCTCGGACCGATGTTTGTCGCCGACGTCAACTCTAGACAAAATTCTCCGCCCAAGCCACACAAACGAGCGAATTTGCTAAGGCGCGTAAACGCGCCGCACCGGAGGTATGAGCGCAAAATGACGAAGCCGTTGACGGGTTTACGCGTCCTTGAACTGGCCCGAATCCTTGCCGGGCCTTGGGCCGGGCAGGTGCTGGCCGACCTGGGTGCCGACGTGATCAAGGTTGAGCGCGCCGGATCGGGCGATGATACGCGCGGTTGGGGCCCTCCTTTCGTCGAAGGGGCGGATGGAAACCACATCGGCTCCGCCTACTTCCACGCGACCAATCGCGGAAAACGCTCGATCGAGATGGATTTCGAAAGCGACGAAGGCCGGCGCATCGTGCGCAAACTCGCCGCGCGTTCTGACGTACTCATCGAGAACTTCAAAGTCGGAGGGCTGGCCAAGTTCGGGCTCGACTACAAGAGCCTCGCACCCGAATGCCCGAGGTTAATCTACTGCTCGGTGACCGGTTTTGGGCAAGACGGCCCCAACGCCAAGCGTGCCGGCTACGATCTAATGGCGCAGGGGATCGGCGGCATTATGGATCTAACCGGTATGGCCGACGGCGAGCCAACGCGCGTCGGAATTCCCGTGTCCGATATCTTCACCGGCGTCTATTCCGTGATTGGGATCCTCGCTGCTCTCGCCCAAAGGGAACGAACCGGCAAGGGTTGCTACGTCGACACCGCGTTAGTCGATTCCACTGTCGGAATCCTCTCAAACCAGGCGATGAACTTCCTCGTATCCGGGAAGGTGCCCAAACGCATCGGCAACGCGCACGCCAACATCGTGCCGTACCAGGTTTTTCCGGTTTCCGACGGACATGTGATCGTCGCCACAGGCAACGACAATCAGTTCGTCAAGTTCTGCAATGTCCTGGGCGCGACCAAGCTCGCGCAGAATCCTGCTTACAAAGACAATGTCGGCAGACTGAAACACCGTGATGAGTTGATTGGAAAATTGTTTGGGCTTACCGCGCGCATGAAGCGGGATGACCTCTTGGGCAAACTCGAAGCGCAACAGGTTCCGGCGGGGCCGATCAACAACCTCGAGGATGTGTTCAACGATCCGCAGGTCGTTCATCGCGGCATGAAACTTTCCCTGCCGAGCAGAGCCGCAAAGGGCGGCACGATCCCCGGCGTGCGTACGCCGATCGTCATCGACG
>DASRAF010000496.1:0-3021 GCA_035638295.1 Pseudolabrys sp. | reverse complement strand
TTGCTAGTCGAACACCGCGCATCCATGTCGAGTGGCCCCAGCCCGCCTTGGACGCGATTTCACTTTCAGTGAACGTTGAATCATAGAGTGCAAGATCGGCATGGCGAGCAAGCTCGACCATTTCGGAATCTCGTTTGCCGGGGAATCCTTCGGTGTCACAGAGGAGGGCGAAGACGCGACCTCCATATTCGAGACGATAGCCATTGGTGCCATCAGGATGGTCGAGCAATGCGGTCCGCAACGTGATGTCATCATGAGGTCGAAGGGCGTCGCCAGATTTGAAATCCTGGAATTCGATCTTGGCCTTGAAAATATCCATCGGTACCGGAAACCACGGCGAGCTCATAAGTGAGCGCATGACCCTTTCAATGCTGTTCGACGGCTTTAGATTTCCTGCCCAGACTCGCACACGAAAGTCTTTGCGAAAGAAGGGCGTGAAGAACGGCAGGCCGGAAACGTGGTCGAGATGACAGTGCGTGATGAAAATATCTACATCACGAATGCTCGGGTCCTTTAGAAGCTCGATGCCGAGCGAGCGCAGTCCCGTTCCAGCATCAAAAATGAGCACATGGTCGCCGCAGCGAACTTCGATGCATGGCGTGTTGCCGCCATATCGGATTGTCGATGGACCAGGGCACGGGATGCTTCCTCGGACGCCCCAGAACCGAACCCGCATGGAAGCTTTCAACATTCCGCGTTGCCTAAAAATTATCTAACAGGTTTTATTTGGAATAGTGGGCGATGTCGAGCAGGCTGATCCAGCGCAGGAAAAACTTTTCCAATTGGTATCGTCCGGCGCAGTGGATCACTGGCCAGGAGCGGTAAGAGAAAATCCTTTTGTCTTTTTATCCAGTGATGAGATTCTGAATGTCTCAAGCGGCAACAACTGATCCGGAGAACCGAACCGCCTAGTGCGAGCTCGTTAGGTAATGTGCGTGGGGACCGACGGTCTTACGCCCGAGCGCGCACTGACAGGGCCTGGTCCGCCGCGGCGACGCCAGTGATCCAGCCTCCATGCGCAGTCGAGAAATCATGTGGGGAACATGCTTCACCGGCAAAGAACAGTCGGTCATCGACCGAGGCGGCTAATTTCTTGCGGCAATCCGCCATGCCAGGGCGTGCGTATGAATACGAGCCGCGCGAATACGGATCAGAGCCCCAGCGGTGGATTCGAATGGGCTTGACCCGCTCCCTAAAAGTGCTGCCAAGCAGGCCCGTCAGCTGGGAAAGCGAGAAGTCGAAGAATGCGTGCTCGCCTCCTGCCTCAAGCTCTCTCGCCAACCGTCCCCCGAAATACACCTCGATTTGCGGGCGGCCAAAAGGTCGAAAATGATAAGTCGCAGTCGCGGTTCGGTCAGTTGCACCGAACATGCGGCTGTCTTTTTCAAACTCTTCCGGGTCTGCCAGAGATAAAAAAAGCTTGTCGGCAAGACCGAGCGGCAATCCCTGCGCGGCTTCTGTCTTCTCCCACAGTTGCGGAGAGAACAGTCCCTCGTTCTCGGCGAGAACTGTACTGGGCAGCGTGACGATCACTTGATCGGCTGCAACGATACCTTGTGAAGTCTCGAGCCTAACACGCTTCTCATGATGATTGATCCGGTTCACCGAGCAACCAAGGACAGCCGGCAAGCCCTCAGCATAGGCGGCAATCGTGGTGCCGTATCCCTCAACGACACGCCAGTTCACTCCCGTATCTTCGTAGTTGTCGTAGTCGCGCGCCGAAACCTGATCAAGTTCGGCGCCGCTGATATAGGTGCCGACAGCGTTGATGAGATCGTTCCAACGGTTGCCGCGTTCCAATTGGGTCGCGGCTGCAACGTCCGGCTCTCTAGCCGCCCGTTCGCTGACCCGCGAAGAAAATTGCTCCTGCGCTTCGAGGAATTCGCGTTGTTGTCCTTCGGGAAACCCGACCGTTGATCGGCGTCGCCACGGCGGCGGTGTCTTGTCAACTGTCCGGTTCTGTTCCTGAGCGACCACCGCCCATGGGTTCCGATCGGCGGAATGCAGCCAACCGCAGCCGAGATCGAGCGCGGATCCCGAAGGCCCGGCAACAGTCCATGCACGACCGCCAAGCCTGGGGCGAGCCTCGATGATCAGACATTTCACTCCCGCCGTGTGAAGTCGCCGCGCTGCGGCGATGCCGGCCGCACCGCCACCAACGACCACTATTTCGTAATCACCATTTACCATTTCTGAATCTGCGCTCGGTGCGGTGACACATATAGCCACAGGCGGGGACAGGTCTGTGCGACGAAGGTCCTAGACGATTAGCGTTACACCTGATGCGATTAGAAGTAAGGCAAGCGCCTGGCGGAATCGCCGATCATCTAGCTTGCCGTAGAGTTTCCAACCGATCCACGTTCCAAGAAAAAGTGGCGGCAATATCACGATCAATAAATTGAGACCCGCACGATCAAATGCGACCCACAATATGCCCGCTAGCGTCACTGCTTGCATGACGATCACATAGGGTTGGTACACGGCGCGCGCTGTTTCCTTTGGCCATCCGCGCAGCTGTGTCCAGATCGTGGGCAAGACTCCGGAATAGCCACCGAGCCCGCCAAGGACCCCGCCCAGGAAGCCGATCGAGACATCGGCTGGACGGCCGCCGCCGGTCACGGTCGCGAGTTTGGGCGCGAGAAACGCATAGGTACCGAACACGATCAGAAACACGGCCAACACGATCTTCAGAGAGGCGGCGTCGGTATATACAAGAAAGTGCACGCCAATGGGTACACCGAATAAACCGCCAACCACGAAGGGCAAAATACGCGCCGGCTCGACGTGCTGCCGCTGTTGCCAGATCGTCGCGAGGTGCAACAACAGACCGCAGCCGGCGACGAGTATTCCAGACTGCAGGGGATCAATGTAGTGCAGCCAGATTGACGATGCGGCGAGGCCGAACGCGAATCCGGTTCCGCCAGCGGCAATGCCGCCAACAAGTGCGCCGAGCCAAAGAAAGCCGATCGTCTCGTAGCTAAGTCCGGCCAGCATTCAATCAGCGCCAGGAAGAGTGCTGCC
>DASRAF010000495.1:0-10702 GCA_035638295.1 Pseudolabrys sp. | reverse complement strand
CCTCTGCCAGATCAGGGCGGCGTAAGGAGGAAATGTCATGGCTCGAATGAAATTCCTCTGTGACGCCGACCGTTGCATTGAATGCAACGCCTGCGTCACGGCCTGTAAGAACGAACACGAAGTGCCGTGGGGCATCAACCGACGGCGCGTCGTCACGATCAATGATGGCAAGCCGGGAGAGCGCTCGATCTCCATGGCATGCATGCATTGCACCGACGCGCCCTGTGCGGCGGTGTGCCCTGTGAACTGCTTCTACACGACTGCAGACGCCGTAGTGCTGCACTCCAAGGATCTGTGCATTGGCTGCGGTTACTGCTTCTACGCCTGTCCGTTCGGCGCTCCGCAGTATCCAAAAGTCGGCAACTTCGGTTCGCGCGGCAAGATGGACAAGTGCACGTACTGTGCCGGCGGCCCCGAACTAGACTTCAGCAAGGAAGAGTTCGAAAAATACGGCTCCAACCGGCTGGCGGAGGGCAAGCTGCCGCTATGCGCGGAAATGTGCTCGACCAAATCTTTGCTTGCTGGCGACGGCGATGTCATCGCGCAGATCTACAAGGAGCGGGTGGCAAAGCGCGGTTACGGCTCAGGCGCCTGGGGGTGGCAGACGGCTTATCGCGAGACGATTGCCACCTGATCGATCATACCGACGGCGCGCCGACGAGTTCATGCGCCGTCGGGCCGGCGACAAGAAACGTGGAATAATAGGAGAGGATGGGCATGGCGAAGCCTTTTGAAAGAATCCGCCTCATTGTTGGCGCCCTGGCACTGGCGGTTTTGATTGCCGTGGCGGCGCCGGCGTCCGCACAGCAGAGTGGCGCTCCGGTCAATCCGACCGCTTTGTCCGTGAAGGAGCAACAGCTGCTTCAAGAATTGAACAGAATTCAGGGGCGCGGCACCATTCCGGACGTGAAGTCGTACGTGCTCGAACAGCCCGCTGGACGTGAGTGGCGTCATTTCCATGAAGTCACCCTGCGCTGGATCGGCGCCATCGCCGTGCTCGGGATACTTGCCCTAATCGTGATTTTTTATCTCGTGCGCGGCATGGTGATGATCAAAAGTGGCCGCTCGGGCCGCCGGATCGAACGCTTCAACGGCTTTGAGCGCTTCGTACATTGGATGACAGCGAGCTGCTTCATCATCCTGGCGCTTTCTGGCCTCAACATCACCTTCGGCAAACCACTGCTTTTGCCGCTCATCGGTCCGGAGGCATTCACGACCTGGTCCGAATTGGCGAAGTACGCGCACAACTATCTCAGCTTTCCCTTCACAATCGGTGTTGTGCTGATTTTCCTCATGTGGGTGGGTGGCAATATTCCCAACAGCGTTGACGCCGAATGGATCAAACGCGGCGGCGGCATCGTCGGAGACGATCATCCGCCGGCCTACAGGTTCAACGCCGGCCAGAAGATGATCTACTGGATCGTCGTGCTTGGTGGCGGAACCTCGGCCGCGACCGGTTATCTGCTGCTATTTCCGTTCTATGCGACCGGGATCGAGGGTATGCAGATCGCCCAGGTTGTCCACGCAGTGGTCGCGATGCTGTTCATCGCCGCCATGCTTGGGCATATCTACATTGGCACTATCGGCATGGAAGGTGCTTTCGAGGCGATGGGCGAAGGCAGCGTGGACGTCAACTGGGCCAAAGAACACCACCGGCTATGGCTTGAAGAGGAGCTCAGGCGAACGCCGAAAGGCGCAAGGGCTCAGCCAGCCGAATAAGGCGAAGCCATCCACCTTACGCATAACGCCCGGCTTCAAACCCGGGCGTTTTGCTATAAGGGGCCATGCGCATTATCGGTCTCGCAGGCTGGAGCGGTTCGGGCAAAACCACGCTGATCACGAAATTGATCCCGCGGCTTATCGCGCGTGGGGTTAAGGTCTCGACGCTCAAGCACGCCCATCACGGATTCGATCTGGATCAGCCGGGCAAGGATTCGTTTTTTCACCGCGCCGCCGGTGCAACAGAGGTCATCATTTCCTCAGCAAAACGCTGGGCCATTTTGCACGAGCTGCGCGAGGAGCCCGAGTGCGATTTGCGCGCCCTGGTCGCGAAGATGTCGCCCGTCGATCTGGTCTTGGTCGAGGGATTCAAACGCGATCCCTTTCCAAAGCTTGAAATTCATCGGGCGGCGAACGGCAAATCGCTGATCCATCCCGAAGACCCGCATGTCGTGGCAATCGCCTCGGATGTAGCGCTGCCGCAGGCAAAGGTACCCGTCATCGATCTCAACGACATTGAGGCGATCGCGGATCTGCTGCTGGCGCGCGCCGTGCCGGTCGGCGCGGCGCGAGCGACGGCCGCCGCAAGGAGCCGGTAATGGCTCAGCTTACCGACGACTGTTTCGCCTTCTCGGGCCCGTTGCTGCGGCTCGACGACATGGAACGGCTGATCCGTGAGCGGATTTTGCCGGTCGCCGAAAACGAACATGTACCGTTGCACGGCGCGCGCGGTCGTGTTGTCGCGCAGGATGTCAAAGCGCCTGTGGACCTTCCACCGTTCGATAATTCCGCCGTCGATGGCTACGCGGTGCAGCACGCCGATCTACAGGCGGACAAGGAAACGAAGCTTGCGGTGTCGGGACGGCTGACTGCGGGTGCACGTGCAAACCTCGCGATCAAGCCCGGAACAGCCATCCGTATTTTCACCGGCGCGGCCATGCCCAAGGGCGCGGACACGGTTTTCATGCAGGAGGATGTTACCGTCGAAGGCGACCGGGTGACGGTACCGAAAGGATTGAAGCTTGGGGCGAACCGCCGTCTCGCCGGTGAGGATGTGCCCGCCGGAGCCATCGTGCTGCCGTCGGGCACGGTGCTTGAAGCACAGCACATCGCGCTCGCCGCGGCGCTTGGACTTACTGAAATCTTGGTACGGCGCCGGCTCACGGTTGCAATTTTTTCGACCGGCGACGAAGTCGTCGAACCCGGGTCGGTCCGCGCTGGTGCAGCGATCTACGACTCCAATCGCTTCCTGCTCACGGAGCTTCTCGAACGCCTCGGCGCAATTGTGACGGACCTCGGAATTCTTGCCGACGACCCGGAAAAACTGTCACGCAAGCTGACCGAAGCGGCGGCCAGCCATGATCTCATTATTACGTCCGGGGGAGTATCGACAGGGGAGGCCGATTACGTACGCGATGCAGTCGAGCGCATCGGCAAGCTTGTATTCTGGCGTGTCGCTATCAAGCCGGGCCGGCCGGTAGCGCTTGGGGTCATCCCGACGCTATCAGGACAAGGCGCAGCATTCGTCGGTCTGCCCGGAAATCCAGTCGCGGTCTTCGTCACATTCGTGCGTGTCGTGAAACCATTGTTGCGGCGCCTGTCCGGCGCCCGACCGGATAAACTTGTGCCGCTGCCAGTGCGCGCGGCATTCGCTTACAAGAAAAAGAAAGATCGCCGCGAATACGTTCGTGTGGCGCTTAAACGGGCGCCCGATGGCGAGATCGAAGCGCTCAAGCACCCGCAGGATGGCGCCGGCATTCTCACGTCGCTGACGGAGACCGACGGACTGCTGGAATTTCCCGAGGATGTGACGACGGTCGAACCGGGTGCCCGCGTCGGCTTCCTCTCCTACGCAGCTCTGATCGGCTGACGGTGGCTCTTAGGCGCCGAAGCGCACGCCGCTCGTCGTGTAAGCTTTGTCGACAGGCTCCTGGATGCTGTTCAGCACCACACCGCCGATGACGGCGATAACGATTGCGGCAACGCAAGCCATGATGAAGCTCTTCATTTAACTGGCTCCTCTCCCAGACCGATAGCTTTCAACAAATATGAACCCACCAGCCGGGCGGTCAAGAAGCAAAATCTAGGTATGCTGCAACGCGATGCGCTCAGCGTGCGCGGCATCGTCCGGAGTGTTGACATTGAAGAAGGGATCGATCGGTTGATCCGGCCAGTCAGCGATCGCGACACCATGCCGAGCGGTCCACATCTCGATCTTGCGCAGGTCTTCATCAACCAGCGCCTTGCGCAGATCCTCGCGCAGCGCCAGCGGCCAAAGACCCACCACCGGGTGACGCCATTCGCCCGAGCGCGCGCACGCCAGTGGCACGCCCGCTCCCATCTTGCGTCGCGATTCGTGCAGGCGTTCAACCAGATCATCCGGCAGGAACGGGCAATCGCCCGGGACGCTGAGGATCCACTCAACGCCGTTCTTCTGCTTCGCCAGCCAATCGAGCCCAGCGAGAATTCCGGCAAGCGGGCCGGCGAAATCCGGCACGGTGTCAGGCACAACCGTCAGTCCGGTGTCAGCAAACCGCTTCGGATCGCCGTTGGCATTTATGATGGTGCCGGTGCATTGCGCCGACAGCGTTGCCAGCACGCGGTCGAGGATCGACACGCCACCAATTTCGATGCGTGCCTTGTCGCCGCCGCCCATGCGCCGGGCGAGCCCGCCCGCCAGCACCAGACCAAGGGTGGGCGGATGATTAGTCATCGTGGACCGCCGCCTTGCGCCGGTGTTTGGCGCTTTCCTCTTCCACATAGGCGAGGTCCTGATCGAACACGATGCGGTCTTCGCCGGCGAGTGCAACGAAGCGCTTGCCGCGCGCGCGTCCGATCAAGGTGAGGTTGGCCTTACGGGCAAGCTCTACGCCCCATGCGGTAAAGCCCGACCGTGAAATCAAAATCGGGATGCCCATGCGGACGGTCTTGATCACCATTTCCGATGTCAGCCGCCCGGTCGTGTAAAAAATCTTGTCGTGCGCGGAGACATGTTCCTGGAACATCCAGCCGGCGATCTTGTCGACCGCATTGTGCCGGCCGACGTCTTCCATGTAGACCAGGGGTTGGTCCTCCCGTGCCAGGACGCATCCATGGATGGCGCCGGCCTCGAGATAAAGTGACGGCGTAATGTTGATCTTGTTGGTCAGCGCGTAGAGCCAGGACGTGCGCAACTCGGCCTCGGGCAGCGTCACGTTTTCAAGCGCTTCCATCAGGTCACCGAACACGGTGCCCTGGGCGCATCCCGATGTTTGAACCTTCTTTTTCAGCTTCTTCTCATAATCGGTCTTGCGCTTCGTGCGCACCACCACGACCGAGAGCTCTTCGTCAGAGTCGACGCCGGTGACGACGTCGTCGGGGAGCAACATATGCTGATTGAGCAGGTAGCCGATCGCCAGGTATTCCGGATAATCGCCAATGGTCATGGCCGTAACGATTTCCTGGCTGTTGAGGAAAATCGTCAGGGCTCGCTCGACGGTTACTGACGTCTCAATCTGTGCGCCCGTCTGATCGACGCCGGTCACGCGTTCGGTCAACCGCGGGTCCCGCGGGTTGGGCCGGATGATGTAGTCGTCTCGGTCTTTGCTCATCGCTCAAATATAGCAGACATTTTGCCGCAAGATGAAAACTGCCCACCTAAAGTGGGCAGCAGTGCTCATTTTGTCCATGCCCTCGTGACATCACATTACGAAGATCGTTTCCAAGCTGTGTGTTGTGGACATAGACTAATGCTAACGACAAAAGCGCCACGGGGAGATGCCGATCATGCTTCGCGCCACCAAGAATATCATGCTGCCGACCACGATCACCGGCTCGCTACCGCGGCCGAGCTGGTACACCCAGAATCTTGGTTCGCGCAGCTTTCTTGACGCGATGGTGAACAACCAGTTCCGCGAACAATATGTCGATGCAGTCTCAATCTACCTGCACGAACAGGAGATGGCGGGCCTCGATATCGTCACCGATGGTGACGCGCATTTCGATTCAGATGTCGGCGGCCAGAGCTGGACTAACTATCCGCCGCGGCACATGAGCGGGTTCGATCATCACCCGCAACCGACACCGGCGGGCAAGGGCGGATTGGGCTTTCCGCCCGGGCACATTCTTCATGACTATCTTGAATCACGCGTTATGCCCGGCATCAGCGGCCCGGTCACGCGCGGCGAGCTGCAATACGCCGCCATGTTTAAGGTCGCGCAGCGCATGACCAAAAAGCCGGTCAAGTTCGGGACGATCGGACCGGAACTCGTAGCTTTCGCCGTGCAGGACAGACACTACAAGTCATTGAAGGACCGCATCCTCGCGATCACCGATGCACTGAACGAAGAGCTGCATGATCTCGCCGATGCGGGTTGCCAGGTCATCCAGTTCGAAGAGCCACAAATTCATCTGCTGGCGGTGCGCAACATCGTGGACGACGTGATAAACCCTGCGTTCAGCCTCGACATCTTCAATCGTACGGTCAAAGGTCTGCGCGCGAAAACCGAGGTGTGGTGCCACACATGCTGGGGCAATCCCTCGCAGCAACGCATGTTCAAGGACGTACAAAGCTACAAGAACGCACTGGAGACGCTGAACAAAGTTGATGCCGACGTCATCACCTTCGAATCCGCTAGTGCCGGTGGCATGGACCTCGAGGCCTTCGGCAAGATCATCACCGACAAGAAAATTTGTATCGGCGTCATTGACCATCACTCGCTGCAGGTCGAAAGGCCGGAAGAAATTGCAGACCACATCCGACGCGCACTCAAACACATTCCAGCGGAGCGGCTGGTGCTCTCGTCGGACTGCGGAATGGGCCGAGAGGGGATGAGCCGCCGGCACGCTTTCTACAAGATCGTGTCAATGGTGCTCGGCACAAACATAGTCCGCAAGGAACTCGGCCTTCCGCTGGCGGAGTGTCTTGTGGCCGATTCCCGCTATTCGCTGGTTGTGCCAGCCAAATAGGGCTTGCTGCAGTTAATCGAAGGTGAACGTGGCCTCTGGAGATTCATCGTCGATCTTCACGTGGTTTAAATAAAATTCGAGATAAAGTTGCATCCGGGGGAGGGGCAGGCCGGAAGGCTTGCCGATGCGTGTTCGTCTTGTATTGCAGGAGTTTGTCTGTTTGCCGGTTCGCAACTGCCGGCGCCTGCCGAGCCGCAGCAGCAGGCCAAGGCCATCGATTTCGACGCCTTGCGCGCAACAAGCCCAAGCCGCATTGACCTCGCTGCAGCAGTCGCGCGAAACATCGGTCGCATCCGTCGCGTTCTGAGGTCTCTTTAACCGGGCAGGAATGCGACGGCGCCACTGGTGTGGTCGGTCAGCCGTTCGACAGACGTCAGGTAAAGCGCTTCCAATTGTTCTCGATTTAAAATCGCTGCGACCGGCCCATCGGCGATCCGTGTTCCGTCACGCAGCAGGAAAGCGCGGTCCGCCGCGCGCAGCGCGTGATTCGGATCATGGGTGGTGAACAGCACGCCGTGTCCGGATTTTGCCAGTGCGCGAATCTCATTCATCACCTTTCCCTGGTTACCGAAGTCGAGGCTGGCGGTCGGCTCATCGAGCACCACGAATTGTGGCTCCTGCGCGAGCGCGCGGGCCAGCAACACCAGCTGCCGTTCTCCGCCGGAAATCATGGTGTAGGGACGATCGGCGAGAGCCGCGATCCCGAAACGATCGAGTACGGCTCGTGCTACTGCGCGGTCGCGCGCGCTCGGCCGGCTGAACAAGGTGCCGTGCGCGGTCCGGCCCATCAACACCACGGTTTCCACCGTAAAGGCAAAGGTCCCGATATGCACCTGCGGCACATAGGCAATGACGCGCGCCCGGTCACGGATTGAGTAGTTGCCAAGCGGCTTGTCACCAAGCCGCACTTCGCCGGACCTGGGCTTGAGAAGGCCGAGCAAGGTCTTGAGCAAGGTGGTCTTGCCGCCCCCATTTGGCCCGAGCAGCGCCAGCACTTCACCGGTCGCGAGCGCGATATCGAGCCCGCGTCCGATTGTGCGATCGGGGTAGCCGATGGCGAGATCGTGGCCTTCGATATTCACGACCAGGTCCTCTGCATGCTGGCGAGGAGCCAGATGAAGAACGGCGTTCCGACCACCGCCGTCAGAATGCCAAGGGGAATCTCCACCTGCGCCGCGGTGCGGGCGAGAGTGTCGATGACCAGCAGAAAACCTCCTCCGAGGATTGCCGCAGTCGGCAGCAATCGCGCGAAATCAGGGCCGACCAGGGATCGTGCGAGATGCGGCACCACCAGCCCCACCCATCCGATGATTCCGGCCGTGGCCACACTGGCTGACGTGGTCAGCGTTGCCGCCGCCACGATCGCGATTCTGAGCGGGCCGGTTGAGACGCCGAGCGAACGGGCTTCCTCTTCGGGCAGAGACATGACATTCATCCGCCACCGAAGTGCAACGAGCACGGCAGTGCCGACCGCAACCGGGCCGAATAGGGGCGGCAGGTCGGACACGTTCGTCGCGGACAAGCTGCCGAGCAACCAGAAGGTCATGGCAGGCAACTGGTTGTACGGATCGGCAAGATATTTCACCAAGCCGACACCGGCGCCAAGGAGTGCGCCGATTACTACGCCAGTCAATACCAGGACCAGGATCGGATCGCGCGAGCGCACGGCCGATCCGATCACATACACCGCGGCCACGGCGAGGAGGCCGCCAAGAAACGCAAAAGCCTGAATCGCAAGCACACCGAGTGAAAGAAAAATACCGATCACGGCACCGAGGGCTGCGCCCGACGACGCGCCCAGAATGTCAGGCGACACAAGCGGATTACGGAAAAGGCCCTGGAAGGCGGTGCCGGCAACCGCGAGTGCCGCGCCGACAAGCGTTGCGGCAAGCACGCGCGGCCCGCGGACCTGCAGGATCACGCTTTCGACGGCGCTCGGGACATCGGGACGATGACCGCTGAGTTTGGCAAGCAGGACATTGCCAAGTTCGGCGAGCGATACCGGATAACGGCCGATTGTGAAGGCCAGCAGCAATCCCGCAATCAGCACGGCGGTTGCGATCGCGAGGCCCGACAGAGCGGAACGGGTCAACTAATCTCTCCCGGCCAGCACATGGTCGATCTGCGCGTCGTTCGGAGTGCGATGATAGAACATCGCATAAAAGTCCCGGGTTTGCGCGCGAATATCCTCCGGAAATCTATCCGGGTACAGGATTTTTGCCAGCCACCGCAGACCGATAAGCCGGTTCACCGAGGGTGGAAAATCCACCCACCCGAAAGGCATTTTAGGCGACAGGTGCACGCGTCCATCGCGGACCGCCTTGACTGTTGCCCACGCCGGATCGCTGCGGACGCTTGCAGCGAAATCTTGATCGATGGTGATGATGACGTCCGGATTCCAGAGAAGGACCTGCTCGATCGAGACATTGGCAAGGCCTCCATGATTTCCGCCCGCGACGTTTTCGGCCAGCATTTCGATAGTCTCGACATTGATCGAGCCACCAAGCCCGGTGACGAGTCCGCGCGGCCCCCGCGCATAGTAGACGCGAGGCCGAAACGAAGGGGCGATGGATCCGACACGACCAATCGTGTTCTTGATTGTATCCTCCGCGTATCGGGCGAGCTTTTCCGCATCGGCTTGCCGCCCTGTCAGCTCTCCAAGCTTCCGGTAGGTTTCGGCAACGGCATCAAAGCGCCCGTCAAGCAGCGCATAGGGAATATTGGTTTGCTGCTGGACCCTTTCGGCAAGCGATACGAACGTCGCACTCGTTGAGCCGACGTCGAGGATGAGATCCGGCTTAAGCGCGACAACGCTCTCGAGATTTGCGGTGTTGCCACGGCCGGTGATACGTCCGACTTCTGCCCGTGTGCACACCTCAGCCAGCATGTAAGCGCACTCCTCCGGCCGGTTGGCCCGCGGCCAGCCCAGGAGGAGATCCGGCGCAAGCGTATAAAGAAGAATCGCTGCGGGTGGCCCAGCGGGAAAGACATGATCGACCTTCTCTGGCACGGATAAGGCGCGACCTGTAGCATCGGTCACCGTCGCCGCGCGAGAGACACGCGGTGCAAATACCGCGGCCGTGCCCGCCAGAAACTTCCTGCGGTTGATTCCTATGCTAGTTCGACGTCGCGCCACGGCACGTGGCCAATCAATCGACGCCAATCATGACGCTCGTTGCCTTGATGATGGCGTAGGCCGTCTTGCCTTTTTCGAGCTTCAGTTCGTCAGCTGACTCATTGGTGATCGAGGCGGTGAGGGTCTGTCCGCCGATGTCGATGCGTACATGGGCGGTGGTCGCGCCTTTCTTGACGTCGACGATCTTGCCCTTGAGTTGATTGCGTGCGCTGAGCTTCATGATCTGCCTCCACTGTTGGTCTAGTGTGCCCGTGTGAAGTCGTGCTTTTCCAGAATCTCCTGGCCTTCTTGCGAAGCGATGCGCCCCGGACGGCGATTCATCTATCACGGTCCAGCCGTAGTCCGCTCCCACGGCCAGACTATCTGGCAAGCCGACGATCTGTTGATCGGGGTTTTCTCTCTGCGCAATTAGCGCGTTGGTGCAACACGTGAGAAAAATATCGGCGTGGCCTTCCGAAACGTGCCAGCCGTAGACCGTGCGACCTTGTGGCGCCGGCGCGCTGCTTGTCCTGCCCGTGAGCTGAAGGGCTTTCCTCTCCAATTCAGAACATCCCGCATTTGCCGCTCATCTTGTGCAGCGATCCCCAAAAGGGTCAATCTTTGAAAACAGGACACAATTATGCTTATCAGAGAGGCCTGATCCGCCAATGCGGCGGGTTGTCGACCGTCCGACGGTGGCTATAGTGCCCGCCGTCTGAAGGTCGCTAGTTTTCCGATGACGTGTCAGGAGGGTGGTCTGAAGCGCGAAAGCGCGCTGAGCGGTTTAGTCCAGAGATGGAAGAATGTGGCCTGCAATCAGGCCCCGATCCGGAGGGGTGGCCGAGTGGCTGAAGGCGCACGCTTGGAAAGCGTGTTTACGGGAAACCGTAACGTGGGTTCGAATCCCACTCCCTCCGCCAA
>DASRAF010000494.1:0-2273 GCA_035638295.1 Pseudolabrys sp. | reverse complement strand
CTCAGGTGGCAGACGACGCCTACGAGCAGGACTTTTAACGCCAGGCGCGCGGCATCCGCACCGCGCTGCGTAATTCCTGCGCTCGCCCCGTCCGATAAGTTCATCGCCGCTTCAGGCATCACGATTCCTTTTTTCGCGGTTATCGGTGCTGACGGGCTTGAAATCAGTTGACATACGAGGTGTAAGATGTCAGGCTTTCTGCTTACTCGTCTCTCACAGGAAGCGTAAAGTAAAACGTCGCACCCCGGTCGGGATTGTTTTCCGCCCAAAGACGCCCGCCGTGGGCCTCGATGATAGACCGGCTGATGGACAGTCCCATGCCAAGCCCGTCGCGCTTGGTGGTGTAAAACGGTTGAAAGATCTTGTCGAGCTTGTCCCTGCGCAAGCCCGGTCCACGGTCACGCACCGCCACCTTCGCCATGCATGCGCCGTCCCGCTCCGCTTGCAGCACCACTCGACGCTCGTTCACCGGACAGTCCTTCATCGCGTCAAACGCATTGAGTAATAGATTGAGGACGACCTGCTGCAACTGTACCCGGTCGCCCTGCACTGCCGGCAGGTCTGGAAGCTCGAGCCCGAGATCGACGTTGAGCAAGGCGGCATCGCTGTGAACCAGCCGAGCAACATCGCGGATGACCTCCGCGAGGTCGAGGGGTACGAAGGCGACTACTTCCTTTTTGACCAGCGCCCGCATCCGTTGGATGACCTCGCTGGCACGACTGTCGTCCTGGACAATGTCTTTGAGAATCTCCTGCACTTCTTGCAGATCAGGGGGATTGGCGGCCAAGAAGCGCTGGGCCGCCTGCGCATTACTCAGAATGGCCGTGAGCGGTTGATTCAGCTCATGCGCCAGCGACGCGGCGAGCTCCCCCATGGTGGAGATGCGCGTGACGTGCGCGAGTTGCTGGCGGTTGTGCTGGAGTTCTGATTCCGCCTCCTTGCGCTCGGTGATGTCAGTGGACGCACCCAGGATCTGATTCGCCGAGCCATCCTTGTCAAGAATCGGGCGTTTCACTGTCTGCAGCCAGCGAACATTTCCCTGGGCGTCGGTTAAATGTTCTTCTGGGATGAAGCGCTCTTTCAAAGTATCTATCACCTCCAGATCCATTCGATGAAAGAACTCGACCTCCTCACGGTTGGGATTGAAATCCGCGTCGGTTTTGCCGATCAAATCCTCAACCGTCGTGCCGTACGCGTCGGCCACGGCTTGATTCACCAGAGTAAAGCGCCCCTCACGATCTTTGGCAAAAATAAAGGTCGGATCAATATCGAGCACCTGACGGAGGAATTCTCGCTCGTTCTCCAGCGCCCTCTTCGCTTGTTTGGACTCGGTGATGTCAATGGCAATACCGATGTAGCCGACGAAATCGCCATTGGACTCAAAGCGAGGTACCCCATGATCCAGCAGCCAACAATATTCACCGTCATATCTCCGCAAGCGGTATTCCACCGTGAACTCTCGCCGCAGGTTGAAGGAATTGACGTAGACCTCGAGACAGCGGTCAAAATCCTCCGGGTGAACTCCCTCTGTCCAGCCATTGCCGAGCTCCTGCTCCAAGGTCCGGCCGGTAAAGTCGAGCCAACCCTTGTTGAAAAAGGTGCAGGACTTGTCCGTGTCCGACATCCAGATCATCACCGGCGCCGTATCAGCCATGGTGTGAAAGCGAGCCTCGCTCTCCCGCAACGCTTCCTCGGCACTTTTGCGTTCCGTGATATCCAGGGACACCCCACGTAGACGAAGCGGCTTGCCCCTCCCGTCAAACTCGATGCGCCCGCGCGTCGCAATCCAACGGATTGTGCCGTCATTCAACACGACACGATACTCGGCGATGTAGTCGCTGCCGTCTTGCAACGACCGGAGCACGGCCTGGCGCGTCGGTTCACGATCGTCCGGATGCAAGGTATGGATGAACCGCTCAAGGTTGACTGGTTCGGATTCTGCCCAGCCGAACAACCTACGACCCTCGGGCGTGACCCAGCACTCGTCGCGGGTAGCGTCCCACACCCACAGCCCGAGCCCGGCCGTGTTTGCCGCCAGACTTATGCGTTCCTCGCTTTCATGGAGCGCCTCCTCAGCCCGCTTGCGCTCGCTAATATCAAGCATGAAGCCGCGAAGTTCGATTGGTTTTCCGTCCCGATGCTCGCACCTGACGATGTCATGGACCCAGACAGTCTCCCCCGACGCGGCGATCATGCGATATTCAAATTCAAAATCTTCGGCGCTCTTACTGAGAGCCAGACAAGTGCTGACCGCGAATTCCATATCGTCAGGA
>DASRAF010000493.1:0-5054 GCA_035638295.1 Pseudolabrys sp. | reverse complement strand
ACTCCGAAGGTTGACCTTGGCAACTGGCAATTGGGTCGCGAATGGCGGCTACCGAAATACGGGATCAACATCAAGCGCTATCCGATGTGCTACGCAACCCACCGCTCAATTGACGCTATGCTCGATCTTATTCACGAGCACAATATATCGCCTGACGCCGTCGGCGAGGTGCATGTACGCATCGGCAGCACCCAGAGCGTGATGTTGCGAAATCACCACCCGAAGACGGCGCTGGAAGCAAAATTCAGCCTTGAATTCGCAATGGCCTCCGCGATGGTGGCGCGACGCGTCGGGCTTGCCGAGCTCGACGATGCCTTCGTGCGCCGTACCGACGTGATCGAAAACATGCGCAAAGTGAAATGCACCACAACCGAAGAGACCATGCCCGACATGCCATTTGCGCCCGAGGACAATCTTAGCATCGTTCTCAAATCTGGTGAGGTAATCAGGCATGCACCGGTGGCGCGTCCCAAAGGGAGCTGGCGGAAACCGCTGAGCGATGATGAATTACGTGATAAGTTTATCGATTGCGCGAAATCAGGTCTCGGCGAGCGAGGCGCCGATGCCGCGTTCCGGCACATGAATGAGATCGAGCGGCTTGCAAGCGTACGGGATTTGCCGCTGATGGCGCAAATCTGACCCCACAACCAGCTACGCAGTTTAGTCTATCTTGGGCTCTGCATCGATCCGCACAACCCAACCCTCGAGCCCCGGTCGCGCAGCCGGATAGCGGATAAGCACCAGCGGATCGTGCCCAGGTACGATGTGGCCCATGCTCGGCGCCAACTTCTTGATCGTCGCATAGCCTTCCAACACGTCGCCGACGTTGTAGGTCACGGGAAACACCCGTCCAGTTTCGATATGGGCGTAGAGGTGCGTTGCGTCGGACGCGATCACAACGTTGCCGCGTTTGGTCTTCACGCAGACGCATTGCAGGCCCTTGGAGTGACCGCCGATCCTGTGCACGGTGATGCCGGGGGCGATCTGACTGGCCCCGTCATGAAACTCAACTCTGCCTGCGAACACTTTGCGCACCATGGCGACAACGTCGTCGACTTCAAAAGGGAAACGCTGCAAAGCATGGCACATGCAGCGCCCAGTCGCATAACCCATTTCAACGTCCTGCAGATGATAACGCGCGCGCGGAAACAAGTCGTAGTTGCCGGCATGGTCGTAGTGGAGGTGTGTGACGATAACGTTCTCAATCCTCTCCGGGTCGATCTCGATCGCTTTCAGCCCCTCTCTGATCGGATTCGTGACCCGGCGTTGTCGCTTCTGCGCCATGATCTCGTCGAAGCCAGTGTCAACGATGAAGGTGCCGTGCGCGCCGACGATCGCCCAGACAAAGTAATCGAGGGGCTGTGGGATATCATGCGCATCGCCGCCGATGAAATTCTCCGACGATTTGCGGTGGTGGTGACCGTAACGAACGGCGTAGATGTCGTACACGTCGTCGGCCATGGTCTCACCCGGACTTCTTCGCGCTTACCTCGACGCCCGCCCAGCGCTCGACGCACTGAACGACGGTGGTGAAGTCCTTATCAGCCCCGAATTCACTAGTCGAAAGCAGCGCCCTCATGCGAGAAATCATTTGGCCACTAGTATCAAACACGACGAGCCGATGGCCCGCTTCGATTGAGCGGCGTCCCATCGGATAACCCATGTTGCCCAAGCCGATGAATCCGATATCCATGATTTCTTATCCGCCTATTTGTGCGATCGACTAACGAAGAAATCGTCCGCAGACGGTCGCATGCCGTGCGCATAAATGCTATTCAAACTCGCTCTTTTCCAATTGTGTCATGCTGGACAGCGAGAACGGGAGGAACCATGAAAGACTATCCAGGCTCCGCCTGGTTTGCTCGCTATCGCGAGCGAGTCAATGCCGATCCCGAACTCAAAGTGATCGGCGACTGGTTTACCACGACATTCGCACTGGCTTTCGGCGACAACCGCTATGCCCTGAAAGTCGAAAAGGGCTCTATCGTCGATGTCGTCGCCTCGCCCAAGTTCGATGTGCGCATCCTATTCGGATTTCAGGCGCCGGTTGAAGTCTGGCGCAAGTTCTTGAGCCCCAATCCACCGCCATTGTTCCACGACTTCTTCGCTATGCTAATGCGGGTACCAGAGTTCGTGCTTGAGGGCGATGGCCTGGTAGCAATGCAGAACGCCCGCGCCCTTCATCGCATGATGAACATCATGCGTGAGACGGGAGCGCCCAATGCCTGAATTTGAGCCGATCATCGGACGATTCTTCTGCGTCGGCATCGACAGCGCCGAGCATCGCATCTATGTCGAGGAAGCTGGCAAGGGAATCCCGTTGCTGTGCCTCCATACGGCCGGCGCCGATAGCCGACAATACCGCCATCTGTTGAACGATACGGCGGTGACCGAGCGGTTCCGGGTTGTTGCCTTCGACCTGCCATACCATGGCCGTTCAACGCCGCCGGACGGATGGTGGTTGAAAAAATATCGGTTAACGACGGCGTCATATCTGGAAACGGTCCGCGCGGTGTGGCTCACCCTCGGGCTCGAACGGCCGGTCATCATGGGTTGCTCGATGGGCGGGGCCATCGCACTCAAGGTCGCCGCCGAGTACCAGGACGAGCTCACCGGCATCATTGGACTGGAAAGCTCGGCCTACGCACCAGGACGCTACAACGAGCTGCTCCATCATCCCGCAATCCACGGCGGTGAGTTGGCAGCGAGCTACACATACGGTCTCAACTCGCCGTTCAGTCCAGAAGCATCGCGGCGCGAAAACTGGTGGTATTACAGCCAGTCCGGACCGGGGGTCTATCAGGGCGACGTCTACTTCTACAGCGTGGACTGGGATGGTCGTGACGACATCAAGCGCATCGATACAAACCGCTGCAAAGTGGCGCTGCTCACCGGCGAATACGATTATTCCTGTACGCCGGAGATGAGCGAGGCGGTGGCCGCGGCCGTCCCCGGGTCAGCCCTTACCATCATGAAGCGCATGGGCCATTTTCCGATGATCGAGAACTATCCCGGATTCCGGTCCTATCTTTTGGCCGCGCTCGACCACGTAGCGGCGTAAGCGGAGTTATGCCACGCGCTTTGTCCGCCCGCCTCCCCAGCGCCAGGAAATCGGAGCGAACCGCGGCGCGCGGCAGACTCTTAGTTCTTCGGCCAAATTGGCTTCGCAAGCGCCGACGCCGTCGGATAGACCGTGACCGGCACGCCATCCTGCCATTGCACAATGGCGAGGTCGGCATCCACGCGCCTGCCGGCGTCGTCGAATTTCACGCGGCCACCGGGATAGTATTTCGCCGGCCCCTCGCGCGTATCCATTGTGCGGATCGCTTCGGCCACCTTGCGGCGGTCGGCCGACCCTGCCTTCTCCAACGCCTCCTTGAAGATCCACATGTCGCCATAGGTCGACAGCGAATCTTGCGTGATCCAGGGCTCGCCGGTCTTGGCGACAAACTCCTTCATGATCGCTTCCTGACCCTTGCCGCTCCAGTTGCCGACCACCGTCATCAAGCCTTCCAACAAATCCTTGTTAGCGTTCTTGAGCATGTCGGGTGCAGCAATATGCGCCCCATTGGAAATTACCGGGATGCGTCCGCGCCCCAGGCCGAACTCATGCAGTTTCTCCACACACATCTTGTCGTCGGAAATCGCGGTCGGTAGCAACAGTAAGATGTCAGGCCGCGATGAGCGAACCTTTTGGATCAGCGGGGTGCAATCCGACAATGGCGGTGTGAAAGTCTCGTCTACCACAAGCTTGAGGCCGAGTTTTGCCAGCGCGCCTTCCCGCATTGGCTTGGTAAAGCTGACGGAGGCAGCGGTATTGTCCTGCACGATGCCGATCGTGGTTGGCTTTTTGCCGGTCGCGCCCTCGGCGAGTTGGATTAGCGCGGGGACCGCTTGATTGGCCTGCGCGCCACCACCAAGCGAGGTTTGGAACACATATTTGAACCCACGCGAGGTGATCTGGTCGGAATAGGACAATGTCAGAACCGGAAGTTCGGCGCGCTCGGTTACTTCGGTGACACCGAGGGTGAAACTCGACAGCCACGAGCCAGTGGCGCCGATGAGATCCGGCTCCTGCGCGACCATACGCTGAGCGGCGTTCTTAGCTTTCTCCACACTGTCCCCGGCGTCGAACACCAAAAGTTTCAACGTAGCGCCGCCCAGCGATTTGATACCGCCCTGCTTGTTAATGTCGTCGATCGCAAGGTTTGCGCCCTTGAGCATCAGATCCCCCTGGCGGGCCCATGGGCCGGACATCGGCGCGATCAATCCGATCTTCACCTCCTTCATTTGCGCCGCCGCCGGAGTGTAATTGCCGATGCCCGCGCCAAGTGCAATACCTAACAGCACAGGCAGCATCGCCAATGTTCCCCTCATCATCATGACTTCCTCCTTCAACCTCGTTTTCGTTTATGAGCGAAAAATGCGCAGCTGTTACTGCCAGCCTCCGCGGGATCGCCACTAGGGTGGTCATGTTGCGCGACCGGTAAAAGCGGCGATAGTCGAACACTTGCCGGACGGGCCGTCAACAAGCGCACTTAGGAGTCAAATTGAGAGATTTCCAAATCAAAATTCACGTTTGGATTTTCGCGGTCACCAAACATTCCCTGGGGTTGTATGCGGATTACTTCCACATTGCGAAAGCCAACGAAGCGCGGCGGAAAAACAACCAGTCGCGCACCTTGTTGGTCTCGTGCTCGGACTAAGTGCCTTCTCTGATGATCCGCGCGCGTCGATGTGCCGCACAATATTAGGCCGCACCGGCCGCGGGCAGTTTGCCCATCTCTTTTAGCACTTCATTGGCTGCTTTGAACGCATCAAGCCCGGCCGGGATACCGCAATAGACCGTCGCGTGCAGCAGCACTTCCTTGATCTCGTCAACCGTGACGCCGTTGTTGATAGCGCCCCGCACATGCAGTTTGATCTCCGCGGCGCGATTGAGCGCAGTCAGCATCGCGAGATTTAGCAGACTGCGTGTCTTAAGATCGATGCCAGGACGTCCCCACGCGTAACCCCAGCACCATTCCGTCGTGATGTGCTGAAACGCCATCATG
>DASRAF010000492.1:0-4394 GCA_035638295.1 Pseudolabrys sp. | reverse complement strand
CAAGCTGCTGGAGAAGGATCAATACTCCTACGGCTTCGATGCGCAGAACGGCGAGTACGGCAACCTCATGACCAAGGGCATCATCGACCCGACCAAGGTCGTGCGTGCGGCGATCCAGAACGCGGCATCCGTTGCCGGCCTCTTGATCACTACGGAAGCCATGGTCGCCGAATTGCCGAAGAAGAAAGAAGTGATGCCGGCCATGCCCCCGGGCGGCGGCATGGACTTCTAAGCGACACGCTCACGAAAATGCAGAGGCCCGGGAAATCCCGGGCCTCTTGCTTCTTCGTCTCTTGCCAAGGCCGCAAAGGATGCAGCGACCCGCACAAAATGAAACGACCACACGAAAAGGCGCGCGTTCATCCGGCGTCGCCCCATCGCAGTGGCCGTTGTGGCGACAAACACTACACATCGCCACTTGCAAGCCACAATATCCTACTGACATGACGGCAGGATGACGAAGCGACAGGGCAATATCTACGCTGGAATTGGCGGCTGGACCTACGAGCCCTGGCGGGGCGTGTTCTATCCCAAAGGCCTGCCGCATGCGCGCGAGCTCGCCTATGCCGCCGAGCACCTGACTGCGATCGAGATCAACGGCACGTTCTACCGCACCCAGAGTCCTGCGACGTATCGCAAATGGGCCTCGGAAGTGCCAGAGAATTTCGTCTTCTCGCTGAAGGGCCCCCGCTACGCCGTCAACCGCCGCGTGCTCAGCGAAGCCGGCGATTCCATCAAGCGGTTTCTCAATTCCGGTGTCACCGAATTGGGCCCCCGCCTCGGCCCCCTCCTCTGGCAGTTCACGCCGTTCAAGAAATTCGATGAAGCAGATTTCGGCGGATTCCTCGAACTGCTGCCGAAGACTTTCGATGGTCACGCGTTGCGCCACGTCGTGGAAGTGCGGCATGACAGTTTCAAGACGCCGGCGTTCGTTGCACTGCTGCGCAAATTCTCCATTCCGGTCGTATTCGCCGAGCACGACAAATACCCGGCCATTGCCGATATCGCCGACGACTTCATTTACGCGCGGTTGCAGAAAGGCGACGAGAAGCTGAAAGCCGGTTATCCGCCAAAGGCACTCGATGCCTGGGCCGCGCGAGCGACAACCTGGGCGCAAGGCGGCGAACCAAAAGACCTGCCGCGCGTCGACAAGACCTCGGCGAAGAAAGAGCCGCGCGACGTCTTCCTCTATTTCATACACGAAGCGAAGATACGCGCGCCGGCTGCCGCCATGGCGCTAATCGAAAGATTGAAATGAAAGCGCGGAAGAAGACCGCAAAAAGCCATTCGCTGTTCACGATAGGCTATGAGCAGGCAAAGCCCGCCGCCATGCTCGATGAACTCAAGCGGGCGAAAATCGAATTGCTGGTCGACACCCGCGCCGTCGCCGCCTCGCGCCGTCCGGGTTTCTCCAAGCGCCAGCTTGCCGCATCACTCGATGATTCTGGAATCGATTACCTGCACCTGCAGAAGCTCGGGACTCCGACCGAGGGCCGGGCGGCTGCGCGCAGCGGTGACACCGATGCGTTGTGGCGCATCTACGACAAACACATCAAGAAAGCCGAAGCGCAGAAGGAACTTGGCGAACTGGTCGCGCTGATCAAATCGGGCAAGCGGATTGCGCTGCTTTGCTATTGCCGCGATCCGAAGACTTGCCATCGTAGCCGCATCGTTGCGAATGTGAAAAAACGCACGCGCGTTGATGTTGACGATCTTATCCTGCCGCTGTTCTGATCATTCGGCGGGCTGCGGAGCGCTCTGCTTGCCTTCCACGTTAATGATCATTGCAACAAGAGCGAGCGTTGCAATGAAGAGCAGGAGCGCGATGAGGGCGTTGACACCGAGCACCAGCGCAAAGCCACCGCTCTCGTGCAGCAGCGAAATCATGCCGATTGCGGCGCCAGCGCTGATGAACAGCAGGAAATAGCGCACGGCATAGACGCGGCCGCGCCATGCGTCAGCGGTGTAGCGGGCCATGATCATGTCGTTAACAGTCACCTGCCCGTAGATCGCGGCAATCGCGATTGCCAGCGCCACCAGAAGCGCGACGCCGGTGCTATAGGCCGCCCACAGATTGCCGAGAAAACCAATCCCGGTCACAGCGGCGAATATCACGTGCGGCGGAACCCATTCGACCACACGACCGACAGTGAGTTGCGCTAGCGCACCGCAGACCAGTACGGCAGTCGCGATGCTGCCGACAAGAATCAAGGGCAAGTCTGCGGACAGACGTTCGTCGACAATCTTCGGCAGCGCGATGGTCAGCACGTTGAACGTGAGGCCCGCGCTCAATGCGATGACGATGAACAAGCCGAACAGCATGACGGCAAGGCGCGGCGTGAGCGGAACGGCCGGCTTCGTCTGGCGCGTGTTGACGTGATGACGATCGTCCGGCGTCACCCAGAAATAGAAAATTCCGGTGGCGACTAGGATCGCTGCCGGCGCAAAGAAAGCAGCGCGCCAGCCGAACCACGTCGCAAGCGCCGCGCTGATGCCAGCGGCAAGCGAGACGCCGAGATTTCCGCACACGCCGTTGAATGCCAGCGTCCGGCCGCGCGCATTCGATGCCTCGATCAGCATCGCCATGCCGACCGGATGATAGATCGACGCGAACATGCCCAGCGCGAACATTGCAACCGCAAGCCCTGTGAGGTTCGGGGCGAAACCTGCCCCGGCGAGCGAAAGGCCGCAGCCGATATAGAACGCCGCCATCATGTTGCGGCGACTCCAACGGTCGGCAAGCCAGCCGGCCGGCAGCGAGAACACACCAAAGGCGATAAAGGCCGCGCTCGAAAGCGCAATCAGTTCACTGTAGGAGCGCCCATAGACAACCTGAAGGCCGATCACGACCGTCGGGTAGATCAGCAGCACGAAATGATCGAGCGCATGCGCCCAATTCAGGAATGCGATGGACCGTTGGCGGGCCCGATTGTCGGCGGTTTGGCTCGTAACGGTGGTCATCGGCGTCCCGGCAAATGCAAGTCAAAGGGCGATTCACTGCATATACCATTGATAGTCCTTGTCCTACTCGCCAGCCGCAACCCTCCCCCGCTCGGGACGACGCTATCACGCAAAGGTTGTGCCAGCATTAATATTCAATTTGTAGGTTTCAAAGGCTGCGTGGATGAGTTCGGGAAGGCGCGTTTTCGCGACGGAGATTGCGACCTGTTTTCCAGTCGTGACCTCTGGCTCAATTGAGCCTTCGCCCACGGCGGATTCATTTTTGCACCGTCGGGGCTCGATCAGATGGGCTCCTTCTGAAAATTCTGTTCGCAGGCGGGCTCTATCGCTAAGACGGGAAAAACCTCGGCGGCGAGCGTGTCATCAGCGCTGAAGGACTCGCCCACGCACTCGCCGGATGGCGGATCAAGCGCGACGATGCGGAGTTCAAGTTTTTCTTCGGACCTGAATTCCAGCGGCATCATCTCGAACCGGATGATCCGTCAAATCGACTGCGAGGCAAATCAATCGGTCTGCGAATGGCGTTCCAACTTTGTGGTACGAGCCGTCGCCCAGTTCCATGGTCGCCGCCGATGCCTCACTGCCCGCGTGGCCTATGGCTGGCGTGTGTTCGAAGACTTGCTAGGAGGCATTTACCTCGGCCCGATCCTCGAATGTCGGAGGGATATCGGCATCTGCGTTTGGGCGCTCACATAACCAGCATGAAAGCCGAGGATACCGAATGGTCGGCTGCAGCCGGCTGTGCTCAGGACTCCCAAGGCCGAGCGAGTCCTTTTCTGCGACTCAATATGTTGACGCGGCTTTAGTCGAGTGTGCGGCGGAACCGAGTGACGGCAATCGTCATTGCCACTGCCATCAAGACAAACATTGCGAACGCGTCGTAGCGCAAGTCGGACAGGTTCGAGCCTTTCAGCATGATCGCACGCACGATGCGCAGGAAATGCGTCAGCGGCAGCGCCTCACCGATCCACTGCGCCCAGACCGGCATTCCGGAGAATGGGAACATGAAGCCCGACAGCAGGATGTTCGGCAGAAAGAACATCAGCGCCATCTGCATCGCCTGCAGCTGATTTTGCGCGATCGTTGAAAACGTGTACCCGATCGAAAGATTGGTGGCGATAAAGAGCGTGCTCAAGAGAGCAAGCATGATCAGGCTGCCGTATATCGGAACGCTAAACAGGAAAACGCCGATCGCTATGATCATCGTCGCCTGCACGACACCGACCAACACGTAGGGAATGATCTTGCCGAGCATGATCTCGAACGGCGTGATCGGCATCGACAAAAGATTCTCCATCGTGCCGCGCTCGATCTCGCGGGTGACCGAGAGCGCCGTGAAAATCAGCATGGTCATGGTGAGAATCGTGCCCACAAGTCCCGGCACGATGTTGAGCTGGGTTATGGCGGCGGGGTTGTAACGGGCATGGGTGCGG
>DASRAF010000491.1:0-2760 GCA_035638295.1 Pseudolabrys sp. | reverse complement strand
CCGGCGGTGGTCAATATTGAGGTGCATAGCCGACAGGGTAGCACGGCGCGCTCGGATCCACGTCTCGCCCCGGATGTGCGGGGCAATGGCTCGGGCTTTCTCTTTACTCCCGATGGCTTTATTGTGACCAACAGCCACGTCGTGCATGACGCCGCCCAACTCATCGTGACCCTGGCGGACGGCCGCCGTGAGCCTGCGGCGCTGATCGGCGATGACCCCGATACCGATGTGGCCGTCGTGTGCATGCACGCGCCGCAGCTCGTGCCGGCCCGGCTGGGCGACTCTGACAGATCTTCCCCCGTGATTTGGACGCAATTTTCCTTCTATCTTCCAATACATCAGTCCCTTGCCGCGATCCTAGGGGGGCGATGCTCCTGTCTACATTGCCCCCTAGATGGGAGAGGCACCTGCAAGGCCTGGAGAATCCGGGTTTGCTGCGCATCGGGGCGGGGCAGGCGCGTCACGCTGGCGGTCTCATCCAAGGGATAGGTCAGTAAACAGAGACGATTGAGAGCGGCTAAAGCGTCCGGGACCGTGACCCCATGCGGCTCGTCCTGCGTGGTGCCAAACGCGGCTGCCAAGCGCTGTTGCAGCACCCGGCTGAGTTTCAACGCGAGCAGACAGACGAAGACGTGCCCGCGGGTCCGACTTTCCTTGCGGACGAAGATCGGGCGCACTTCCAGCAACCCGGTCTTCAGCGTGCGGAAGTCGTATTCGACGTGCGCGAGGTCCTTATAGCGAGCATGAGCCGTTTGCGTATCGAGTAGGGTAGAGGGCACGTCGGTCTCAAGGACATAACAACCCGCAAGTTGCACGGTCTGTTCTTGCGTTGCCGCATCGCTGTCGAGCGTGAGGCAGCGCCCGTCGAGACGCAGCGTGACGACACTCGCGAGCTTGTGGCGCTTGACCCACGCTTGCAGATGCCGCAACCCGGCTTCGGGTTGGCAACGCGGGGAGGCTGCGACCTTGGCATTGCGGGTGGCTACCAGGGTATGCAAGGTGTGCAGTTTATCCTGAAGACGATGCCATGCCTTACGGGCTTCGGCGGCGTTCTTCCGCAGGATGTATCGCCGGCCAGCGACTTGCACTTCCGAGACCTGCTCCACAAACTGCCCCAGCTGGACCACACCCCGCTTCACGAGGGTGCGGATCTGCGGCTCGGTCAGCGCCGTGATGTACCGGAGGCGCTCAGCCGCTAACGTGGCTTTGCCCTTGGCCTTTACCATCCCCCGATCGCCGACGAACACCACCTCTTCGACGTGAAAGCGCTGCTTGAGGATCGCGATGGGCGTGGACACCGTACTCGGGTCCGCCGTATTGCCTTCAAAGACGCGCACCGCCAAGGGCTCCCCCGCCTCATCGGTCAGCAAGCCCACAACAATTTGGCGCTTGCCTTTTTTCCCATCCCGATTGTAGCCATACGCGCCGAGCGCGTTTTGTGTCCCTTCCAGGTAACTGCTCGTCACGTCATAGAGAAAGACCACCGGCTTGCGGCCCTGCCGCTGCACGTAGCGCCGATAGAGCGCCTGCTCGATGTGGTCTTGCCGCTGGGCGACCGCATCGAGGGTATGGTAGAGATCGTCCTCGTCAAAGCTGCCTACGCCTAAGACCTCGCGCACCGCATGCTGCTGGGCCCAGCGCACCGCCGACAGGCGTGAGCCCTGGTGCGCCACCCGGGCTAAGGTTAAAAACAGGCCCAGTTTGCCCGTCCGCATGCGGCCTAACACGCCCGTGATGCCCAGGTCATCCGCCACGTGTTTCAGCGCATAGAGGACACCAAAGACCGGACCACAGATAGGGTCCCCACCTGTGAGATGATCGAAGTCGCCCCGCAGGGCCCGACGCAAGGCCTCCACCCGTGTAGGCTCCCAATGGGACAGGTTGGCCAGGGTACGCTTGCGGATCTGGCCACCGTCGCGAAACGACTCGCGCAGCAAGATGGCAGGCGGCGAAGTGCGGTTAGGAACGATCTCAATATACATGGCTTGATGATAGCATGCATCAACTAAAAGACAAGAGAATCATGCGTGATTACATGGGTACAAAAACCTTCCAAAATCCGACTAACCCTCTGCCAATCAATACATTCTCTCATTGAAGAAGGGGGAAAATGAGTCCGAGGTGATCCACAGGTGGACTATGATGGGGCCGGTGACTTCCACGGCCTGTGTCAGCGGGGCAGTTTGAAACACCAGGATATCCGGGCGCTCGGCCAGCGGGCGGTAGGGGGGACGCGCGGCGAAGAAGGCTGGGGCCTCACGCTGATCAAACGCCCCACCGACCATAATGGGTTCACCCGAGGAGATCGGACCGCCTATGGTGGGCACTGGATGGGTCGGATCATGGCGATACGTCCGTGGCGGTGCCGCCGCCGCGGGCGTGTCGGGCGACAGTGCTCCATTGGTATGCAAATAGTAGGGGGTGAACTGCGTGTCGGGCAACGGCCACGTGGCGGCCTGGCGCCAGTGCCCGCCATGCTCGAGACGGCCAGCAGCGTTGCGGCGTCCGCTGCCACCTCCCATAACGAAGACTCGCACCGCCGGTTCGGTCTCGACACCATTGTCGACGCTGCGTAGCCAGCGGTCGAACCAGCGTAAGCGCAGGGTGCAAAAGTCTGGGGCGAGATTGTCGTCCAGCGTTGCCGTCGGGCCAAAATCGACATCCCCGGCATAGCTATACGAACGATTGCCGTGGGTCCAGGGACCGAGGATGAGCCGCACGGGACTGCGTTTACGGGTCACCAGACCCTGGTAGTTTTCC
>DASRAF010000490.1:0-2177 GCA_035638295.1 Pseudolabrys sp. | reverse complement strand
TTCTTCACGGATACCATGCATGCTTACGCGGCCGAAAGCGTCGGTAACCGTTGTCAAGGCGCCAACAATTTCGAAATTGCCCGAGCGACGTGCTTCATGCAGCGACCACGCGCTGTCTTTGCCGCTCGACCAGGCTACTAGGGCTTTCATCGTGTTCTAGACCAATGGTTTGAGGAGCGAACAGTTGCACTCATGCAATGTCCGCTTATGGCCCTTAACGGACATTCCATACGTCGCATTTGAGGTCGCTAATGGGGGTATCGGACGTGGGCTAATGCAGGGCACATGTCTGCTTTGACCCTGGCCCAAAGCAGACATGGACCCTTGCACTGCATATGTCCGCTTTCGGGGGTAAAGCGGACATACTGTTTGCACTGAATGTCTGCTTTGATCCAGAGCGAACGAGCCGCCATTATCCTGCATGCTGAGGGTGTAACCCTAAACCAGTTTGTAGCTAGACCGATTGCCTCTAGTCTTGTCACAAGTGGTACGGGGGCACGGGCCAAGTGAAGAGTTGGATCCACTGGCTACCAGGGATCGACACCTTCCGTCGATATGAGGCGGGGTGGCTTCCCCACGACATCTTCGCTGGAATCGTGCTGGCGACGATGCTCGTTCCGGTTGGGATTGCCTACGCGCAGGCATCGGGCCTGCCGGGCATTTTCGGTCTGTACGCAACCATTATACCCTTGCTGGCCTATGCGTTGTTCGGCCCGAGCCGCATTCTTGTGCTGGGACCTGACTCCGCTCTGGCAGCTGTCATCCTTGGCATTGTTGTTCCGTTGTCAGGTGGCGATCCTGTTCGCGCGGTGAGCCTGGCCGGCATGATGGCCATCGTTTCGGGAACGGTTTGCATTCTGGCGGGCCTCGCGCGTCTCGGTTTTGTGACCGAGCTTCTCAGTAAGCCGATCCGATACGGCTACATGAACGGCATTGCATTGACCGTATTGATCAGCCAGCTGCCGAAGCTCTTCGGCTTCTCCATCGAGAGTGAAGGACCTTTGCGGAGCTTGTGGGCGATTGCGGATGCAATCCTTGAAGGAAAAACGAAGTGGGTAACATTCGCGATCGGCTTCGGTACATTGATGGTGATCCTGCTGCTCAAGAACAACAAGCGGCTGCCAGGCATTCTGATTGCGGTGGTCGGGGCGACCGTTATCGTCGGAACGCTAGGTCTTGATGCCCGTTATGGCGTGGCAGTTCAGGGTCCTCTCCCGCAAGGGCTGCCGGCTTTCAGCATTCCTTGGATCGCCTACACCGACATTGTTCCGGTGCTGATCGGCGGTTGCGCGGTGGCGCTCGTATCATTTGCCGACACCAGCGTGCTTTCGCGTTCCTATGCCGCACGGTTGCGCACCCACGTCGATCCCAACCAGGAAATGGTGGGACTCGGCGCTGCCAATCTGGCAGCCGGTTTTTTTCAAGGGTTCCCGATCAGCAGCAGCAGTTCGCGCACTCCCGTTGCGGAGGCCGCTGGCGCGCGCACCCAACTGACGAGCGTCGTTGGCGCGCTTGCCATCGCAGCCCTTCTGCTCGTCGCGCCAAACCTCCTCCAGAATCTGCCGACCGCCGCATTGGCCGCCGTCGTCATCGCAGCCGCGATCGGCTTGATTGAGGTCGCCGACCTCAGGCGAATTTATCGCATTCAGCGGTGGGAGTTCTGGCTATCGATGGTCTGTTTTGTTGGAGTGGCGGTGCTCGGAGTTATCCCAGGAATAGGTCTCGCCATCGCAATCGCCATCGCTGAGTTTTTATGGGACGGCTGGCGCCCGCACTTCGCCATACTGGGCCGCGCGCATGGCGTCAAAGGCTATCACGACATCACGAGATATCCGGATGCACGCCGTATTCCAGGCCTAGTCCTGTTTCGGTGGGATGCGCCTCTGTTCTTCGCCAACGCTGAATTTTTCAAGGAGCGCGTTCTGGACGCCGTGGCGAAATCGCCGACGCCGGTACGCTGGTTGGTCGTCACGGCCGAGCCGGTTACCAGCGTGGACGTCACTGCCTGCGATGCAATCGCCGAACTGAACGAGGCGTTGCACGCGCAGGGTATCGTGTTTTGTTTCGCCGAACTCAAGGATCCCGTAAAGGACAAGTTGAAGAGATTTGGACTGTTCGCCCAGTTCGGTGAGAATTACTTTTTCCCGACCATTGGCGCAGCCGTTTCCAGTTACTTG
>DASRAF010000489.1:0-52546 GCA_035638295.1 Pseudolabrys sp. | reverse complement strand
CGACCGCTACGGACGCCTCGCGGTTTTGCTGCACGACGCCCCTGAATATGTCATCGGCGACATGATCTCACCATTCAAGGCGGTGATCGGCGACAGCTACAAGGCTGTGGAGAAACGACTCTTGGCCGCGATTCATTTACGCTTTGGTCTTCCGGCGAAGTTGCCTGAGACGTTGCAAAACCTGATCAAGGCTGCCGACCGCAGCGCGGCTTACCTGGAGGCGACGCGTCTCGCAGGCTTCGCCGATGACGAGGCGCGAAAGTTCTTCGGGCCCCCGCCGAAGTTCTCGGCGACACTCGAACGCGACTACCTCAGCCCGTGGCCGGCAGAAACCGCGCAGGCGCGCTTTCGCGAGCGTTTTGAAAAACTTCTGCGCGACTGAGGCTTTTCATCCGGACCTCCAGGTCATAAATATGTTGTGCGAATCGAGCTTGTTCCTCTCATGATTCATGTCTGTGCCCTGTCACGCCTGTACGCCACGGTCGATGAGACCGGAGCGCGCCACATTGTCACCCTGCTGCGACTGGTCGACCGGGTGCAGCGGCCGACACATATCGCGCCGGAAAATCATCTTGTACTTGCGGTTGACGACATCACCGCTCCAATGGATGGCTACACGGCGCCGGCTCATGAGCACGTGCAACGGCTCGTCGATTTTGTCACCGCATGGGATCGCAAAGCACCGATGGTGATCCATTGCTTTGCCGGTATCAGCCGCTCGACTGCGGGAGCCTATGTGGCCGCCTGCGCCCTCAATCCCGAGCGTGATGAAATGCAGATTGCCTGGGATATCCGTCGGGCCTCGCGCACGGCGCAGCCGAATGCTCGTATCGTTTCGATTGCGGACCGGCTTCTCAAACGGGATGGTCGCATGACCAGGGCGATCGATGCGATTGGTAACGGTGACCCGGCCACCGAAGGTCATCCCTTCCGTCTCGATATTGCTTGACGAAAGCCTTCTCGGCGCAGTGCCGGTATGCATTGGCTGGCTCTACCAGCGCATGCTGTTCCCCGCGCAGCGGAACGCGATATCATCGGCGTAATGCCGAGGGAGCGATATGGATAAGCGCGTAAAGAGCTACGGCGTGGTAACGCCGAGGTGCTCAAATCCTACGATGGCCTTGGATTTCTGAAGGCAATCATCGACGGAACGGTACCAAACCCGCCGATCAGTGAGTTGCTGGGCTTCCATCTGACCAAGGTCGAGCAAGGCCGCGCCGTGTTCGAGGGCCTGCCGGAATTCCATCACTACAATCCGATCGGGACCGTGCACGGCGGGTTCGCGGCAACTATGCTTGATTCAGCGCTTGGCTGCGCAATCTTTTCCACGATCGAAAAAGGCGATGGGTGGACCACGCTCGAACTGCAGTTCAACCTAGTGCGTCCACTGACGAAGGATACCGGGCCCGTGCGCGCGGAAGGTCGCGTCGTGCGTCGCGGACGCACGGTCGCGACGTCAGAAGGCGGTCTGAAGGATCGCGCGGGAACGCTTTATGCGCACGCCACCACGACGTGCATGATCTTCCCGGCAAAGGGATGAAAATCAATTATTGTCGGCGGCGATCGAGGGGCGCAGACCGAGCGGCTGACCATTCTGCGAATTCGAACTGCGGTGCACGCTGTGGGCGACCGTCGTCCGTCCATGCCGCGTGAATTCGCAATAGGCGAAGCCGAGCCCCGAGATCGCTCCGCGGAAGCTGTTGTCGCCGGTGCGCTCAAGATTAAAACATGGCTGGAACAACATCCCGCGTAACGTCGCGCAAACGTATTCGCCGCGTACCTGCAACGTGTTGGCCGGCAATTGCGCGTAGCGAACGGCGCCTGAGCCCTGGAATTGGATGGTGCCGGCAACCGAGCCGTCGGGATTGACGCGGCCCTGCCCGCGCGAGCCTTCAAAACAGGTGTAGCTGAACGTCTTGCCGATAACGAACCGACGCGCCTCGTCGGCACCCATCTCGCCGGCCATCGCCGGCAACGCGGCCATAAGTCCGGCGGTCAATGCAATGCTACGCAACATTCCCCGACTCCGACTGACGCAACAAACACTACAGCACATTCGAGCCGATTTTTAGGCCTAACAGATTATGCACGGGTTTCGTCGATAAATCCTGAACGCATTTACGCGATTTTGACCACGATTCTGCCCCGCACCTTCCCCTCGAGAATCTGCGGGGCGACTTCCAAAACATCAGAAAGGCCTATTTCCCGGGTCATTGCAGCCAGTTTCTGCCGGTTCAGATCGGTTTCCAGGCGTTTCCAGGCTTCCCGGCGAAGTTCGATAGGGCACATCACCGATTCGATGCCGTAGAGGCACACCCCGCGCAGAATGAAGGGGGCGACCGAGGTCGGCAGGTCCATACCGCCGGCCAGGCCGCACGCGGCTACCGCCCCGCCATATCGGGTCATCGACAGCAGGTTGGCGAGTAAGGTCGAACCCACGGAGTCGATCGCGCCAGCCCAGCGCTCCTTGGCGAGCGGGCGAACAGGGCCCGTGAGCTCCTTGCGGTCGACGATTTCGGCAGCGCCGAGCGATTTCAGATAGTCGGCCTCCTGCGGGCGCCCGGTGATCGCGTGCACGGTGTATCCGCGGTCGGCGAGAATGCCGACGCCGACCGAACCGACGCCGCCGACGGCCCCGCTCACCGCGATCCCTCCATTTGGAGGACGAAGCCCATGCTGTTCGAGCGCCATCACAGCCAACATCGCGGTGTATCCGGCCGTACCGACCGCCATCGCCTCGCGAGGAGTCATCGTTTTAGGCAGCGGAACGAGCCAGTCTCCTTTGACGCGCGCCTTCTCGGCATAGGCGCCCAAATGCGTCTCGCCGCAACCCCAGCCGTTGAGAATGACCTTGTCGCCGGCCTTCCAGGCTGCGTGGTTTGAGGATTCCACGGTTCCAGCGAGATCAACCCCGGCGATCATCGGGAACCGTCGTACAACGGGTGATTTGCCTGTTATCGCCAGACCGTCCTTATAGTTGACCGTGGAATAGTCGACGCGGACGGTCACGTCGCCATCCATTAAATTCGCTTCGTCGAAATTGGTGAGCGCGGCTCTGGTACCGCCCTCGGCCTTCTCGATCACAATCGCCTTAAACGCAGCCACGCAGCACAGCTCCGCATCGTGGGTCGAGCGTATAGTTCTAAAGGCGTGCGCGCGCGGGGCAAGCCCCAGACATAATGATTGCTGACTGAATCGCGCGTCAGGCGGGAGCCATAGCAGGTCGCGCGACTGGCTTTTCCACGATCGGCAGGTTGATCACTGCCGACAGCACGCCGAACAGCACCGATAGCCACCACACAAGATCATACGAACCAGTGCGCTCGAATGCTATGCCTCCGATCAGTACGCCGAGGAAACCACCAACCTGATGGCTGAAAAAGGCAAAGCCAAAAAGCATTGCCAGCCAGCGCGTGCCGAACATGACAGCAACCAGCGCAGAGGTAGGCGGAACGGTCGAAAGCCACATGAGTCCCGTGACGGCCCCAAAAACCAAGGTCGACGTTGGGCTTGCCGGGATCGTAATGAAGGCAACAATCGCCGCCGCGCGGGTGAAATAGATGCTCGACAGCAGGTAGCGCTTCGGCATCCGCGTGCTGAGCCAGCCTGAACCTAACGAGCCGACAATATTGAACATGCCGATCACGGCGAGCGTCCAGCCACCTACCTCCACCGAGAGACCCCGGTCAATCAGGTAGGCGGGCAGATGCACGGTAATGAACGCGAGTTGAAAGCCACAGGTAAAGAAACCAATGACAAGCAGCACATAACTGCGGTGACCAAACGCTTCAGCAAAGGCTTGGCGGGCTGACTGTGTCGGTTGCGTCGATCGAGTCGTCGGCGTCGTCTCCCCGAACGGCGCAACCGGAGTCGCAAGTGCGAGTGACAGCGGCAGTATCAACAGCGTGACCCCGGCGAAAATCAGCAGCGCCTGCTGCCAACCGAAGTTGTCCATCAGCGCGACTGCGATCGGCGAATAGAGGAATTGCCCGAAGGAGCCGGCAGCCGTACCGGCGCCGAACGCAAGCGAGCGCCATTTTTCCGGCAGCAGCTTGCCGAAAGCACCCAGCACGATATTGAACGAACAACCGGACAGACCGAGGCCGATGAGCACGCCCGCCGACAGACTGAGCTCCTCAGGCGTGGTCGAGCGCGCCATGATCGCGAGCCCAAGCGCATAGAGCGCAGCGCCGAGGCAGAGCACGCGATTTGTACCGAAGCGATCGGCAATCCCGCCGGCGAAGGGTTGACCGATACCCCACAGCAGATTCTGTATCGCAACGGCGAAAGCGAAGACGTCGCGGCCCCAATGATTTGTCTGCGACAGAGGCGTCAGAAAAAAGCCGAGCGATGAGCGCGGGCCGAAACTGATCATCGCAATCAGGCAGCCGCAAGCGACCACGACAGCAGGCGTCCGCCAATCGACGGATTTTGACTTTTCGCCTGTCACATGGATCGCCATTAAATTAAAATAGCTCCGGCCGCAAGCTGGCACGCGAGCATATAGGGGCAACGTATTGTGCTCCCAAACGAATATTTGTGATCCGGCGCATTTGCGCCACGCATACTTGTACGTCAGGAACTATTTGCGTGCGTTTTTCTGCCGGGTCGAGGCCTGGCCCTCTTCGGACTTAAGCCATTCAGCACTATGGCTTACTGGGCCTTTTGCCTCCTCCGCCGCGGTCTCCTTTTCGGTCGTCGCCGCGTCGCCCCAGGTGGGCTCATCGTCGCCCTCACCCCATGCGCGGGGACGATAGAAGGTATGCACACCGAGCTTGTAGATCTTCTTCATCTCGTTGACCCAGTCGGGCCGCACCCAATAAGCATGGTAGTGCGTAGACTTCGATACTTCCGGCATCCACAGCTTGCCCTCGAGCATGTCGCGGGAGATGCGCTTGGCGCGCTCCCAGGCATCGGGTTCGGTAACGACGTCGGGAATGCCGTCACAGGCGAAAGTGAACTGACAGGCGTTGTGCCGGTGAGCGTTTTGGTAGACGACCCCGCAGACATCGTTCGGATAGAACGGCGAGAAGACTCGGTTCATCACGACTTGCGCCACCGCAATCTGCCCGCGCACTGACTCGCCGCGCGATTCAAAATACACGGCGTTCGCGAGACACTTTTCAGCCTTTGCACGCGCGACGCCGGTCAGCGCCAGCCGCTCTGCCGGCGTATGCGGCCGCTGATCGATACCGGTCACCTCACCTTTGCTTGCAACGCTCTCCCCGGCCTTGCTTTCGTTCTCGGGCGACACAGGCGTCAGCGCCGATTGTTTGATATCCGGATCGCCGCGCGAGGCGAGCACGACAGGCGCTTCGCCAGGTGCCCAAGGAGCAATCCCTTCGCCACTGCCTGTCATCGACTCGATTCCGAAATAAAGCTGCGTTGAATTCTTTTTCACTCCACGCGGCGCAACAGGCGTCAGGTTGGCGGGCGGCATATCCACATACGGCAATTCGACATCGGGCGTTGAACTGCGGTCGCCCGGTGTCAAAAATTCATATTTCGCATAGGGCTCGAAGCGGCCATCGGCTTCGTCCTTTTGCGTTGTCTCGGGCTCGGCTTGCGGCGCCTGTTCAATCGCGGAGGTGGACGGAAGCGGCGGGACCGGTTCGCGATCGCGCACGATGAGCGAGTCGCTCTTGGATTTGCGGTTGGCCTTGGGAAACTGCAAAGGCGCCGTCCCATCGCCAAGCGGCTGCCTTCCGATCGATCCGGTGATGTCCAGCGGATCGAAGTTCGCAAGCGCATAGATGGGCGGATGCGGAATCGCGGTCCCCACCGGCCTCGGCAGACTGAACATCGCGGCATGAATCGTGCCGAAAGGAGACGCAATAAGATGCTGTTGCCAACGTTTGGTGACGGCCGGTTGTCTGGCAATCAGCGCGCCGAGATCCTGAAACGCAATCCGGCTGGGAAGGAGCGTGAGTGCGGCCGCTCCAATGGCTATCGACGCGGCTCCCTTCAGCCGCCGACGCCCAGGTGACACCACGCGCTGTCCACTCAACGCCACGCCACAACGTCCCGCCACCGCCTCGCCATCGACTGATGGCGATACGACAGATTTTTATGGTCCGATTAACCTTGCGAAGGCGTTAACTTCGCGGGCAGCACGACCGCTCTGTCCCGCGAGGCGCTACCCTTCGACGTCGTGAGTCGGCAAGGTGCGCGGTTTTCGCCATAGCGAACGGGAAACAAAAATTAACTATATCGCAATTGCTCCAGCACAATATTGCCGACGGTATTTTTTGTGGGCCGGCATGTTCTCTTCCTTCCTGCCATCGACTGCTGCGCGTCGGATCGCGCTCATTACGGGTGCGTGCCTTGTATTGCTGTTCGTCGTCGGCATCCTCTACCGTCGTCTGCAGGAGCAAAATCATCGCTTCTCCACCGCGCTCAACAACATGTCACAAGGGGACGTCGCCGGCGCGGCAACGCAAACGCGCGCCTCGGCAGCAGCCGTTCGCGACGCCTCTGAGGCCGTCGATCACGCCGTCGCTAACCTGCGGCTCGAGCGGCAGGGTAGCGGTCTAGTCTTCGTTTCCTGGAAGAACGCCTACGCTTGGCTCGCTGCCGACTTGCCCAGCGCAGCCTGAGCGGCCGCCAGGCGCGCTATTGGCACGCGGAACGGCGAACAGGACACGTAGTCGAGTTTCGCTTCGTGACAGAAGGCAACCGATGCCGGATCGCCCCCATGTTCACCGCAAATACCGACTTTCAGCTTCGATCTGACTTTGCGGCCGCGCTCGACCCCGATTCTGACAAGTTCGCCAACGCCGCGCTGATCGATGGAAACGAATGGATCAACGGGAAGTATGCCGCGCGCCGTATAGATGCCCAGAAAACTCGCCGCGTCATCGCGCGAAATCCCGAATGTCGTTTGCGTTAGATCGTTCGTGCCGAATGAGAAGAATTCGGCGCTTTGCGCGATTTCATCGGCCATCAGGGAGGCTCGGGGCAGCTCGATCATCGTACCGACCTGATAGTCGACCTTCGTATTTTTTTCCTTTGCGACAGCCTGCGCCATGGCATCGATGCGAGCCTTTACAAGATCAAGCTCGGTCTTTGTTGCGATCAACGGCACCATGACTTCCGGCACCACGGGTTTGCCGGTGCGCTTGGCGGCTTCGATCGCCGCTTCAAAAATAGCGCGTGCCTGCATTTCGGCGATTTCCGGATAGACGATCGCGATGCGGCAACCGCGGAATCCAAGCATCGGGTTGAACTCGGAAAGTTCGCTGGCTCGGGCAGCGAGCTTCTTCGGGTCTTCGCCCATGGCGGCGGCAACTTCGGCGATCTCCTCCTCACCATGGGGCAGAAATTCGTGCAGTGGAGGATCCAGGAGCCGAATGGTCACCGGTCGACCCGCCATGATCTCAAACAATTCGACAAAATCGGCGCGCTGCATTGGAAGCAGCTTGGCGATTGCTGCACGCCGCGCCTTCTCGTCGTCGGCAAGAATCATCTCGCGGACCGCCTGGATACGGTCAGATTCAAAAAACATGTGCTCGGTCCGACAGAGCCCGATGCCCTCGGCGCCGAAGCGAACCGCAGCCTTGGCGTCCGTCGGCGTATCAGCGTTCGCCCGCACGCCCAGACGGCGGACTTTGTCGGCCCAGCCGATCAAGGTTGCAAACTCGCCGGACAATTGCGGTTCGACCATTTCGACCTTGCCGGCCAGCACCTGTCCGGTTGAGCCATCGACAGTGATGTAATCACCCTTTTTGAAGCTTTGACCGCCGGCAACCATGGTTCCCGCTGCATAGTCGACGCGCAGCGAACCGGCGCCGGAAACGCATGGCTTCCCCATTCCGCGCGCCACGACTGCCGCATGTGATGTCATGCCGCCGCGTGTCGTCAGAATTCCTTCGGCCGCATGCATCCCATGAATGTCCTCCGGCGATGTTTCCACGCGAACGAGGACGACTTTCTTGCCATCGGATTTCAGCTGCGCTGCTTCATCGGGCGAGAAAACAATCTCACCGCTGGCCGCACCCGGCGAGGCCGGCAGGCCGGTAGCGATGATGCGCCGATGTGCGCGCGGATCGATGGTCGGATGCAACAATTGGTCGAGGCTGAGCGGGTCGACGCGCAGGACCGCATCGCTTTTCGATATCAACCCCTCGTTGGCCAACTCGACCGCGATGCGAAGCGCGGCCTTGGCCGTGCGCTTGCCCGATCGCGTCTGCAGCATCCAGAGCTTGCCCTGCTCGACCGTGAATTCCAGGTCCTGCATGTCGCGATAGTGCCGCTCGAGCACGTTGTAGATACGCTTGAGCTCGGCATAGGCCTTCGGCAACGCATATTCCATCGAAGACTTGTCAGAACCGGCTTCCTTCCGGGCGGCCTCACTGATCTCTTGCGGCGTACGTATGCCGGCGACGACGTCTTCGCCTTGCGCATTGATCAGGAATTCGCCGTAGAGTTTTTTCTCACCAGTCGAGGGGTTGCGGGTAAACGCAACGCCGGTCGCCGAGGTGTCGCCCATGTTGCCAAACACCATGGCCTGCACGTTGACCGCAGTGCCCCAACTTTCCGGAATACTGTGCAGCTTGCGATACGTAATGGCGCGCTGGTTCATCCACGAGCCAAACACTGCTCCGATTGCGCCCCAGAGTTGCTCGTAGGGGTCCTGAGGAAAGTCCTGGCCGAGTTCATCCTTCACGCGCTTCTTGTACCGAACGACGAGATCGGCCCAATCGTCAGCAGACAAGTCCGTATCGAGGGTATAGCCCTGCTGTTCCTTGTGCCGGTCGAGCAACTCTTCGAAATGTTCGTGGCCAACGCCGAGCACCACATCGGAATACATAGTGATGAAACGGCGATAGCTGTCGTAGGCGAAGCGCCGATCGCCTGATTTCTTTGCGAGCGTCTCAACGGTTTCGTCGTTGAGACCGAGATTGAGCACAGTGTCCATCATGCCCGGCATTGAGGCGCGGGCGCCGGAGCGCACCGAGACCAAAAGAGGATTTGTCTCGTCGCCGAACTTCCTTCCGGTGATACGACCAACTTGTGCCAGGGCTTTCTCGACCTGATCGCGCAAATCCTTCGGGTACTGCTTGTTGTGGCGGTAATAATACGTGCAGACGTCGGTCGTAATGGTGAAACCAGGCGGGACGGGCAGCTTCAGATTGGCCATCTCGGCCAGTCCCGCACCCTTGCCGCCAAGCAAATTGCGCATGGAGGCTGTACCTTCGGCGCGGCCATCGCCGAAGCCGTAGACCCATTTGCCTCTGGATTGCGATGCAGCCGCCTTCGCCTTAGGCCGGCCCGTGGGCCGAGGGGACTTCCGCACCGCTCGTTTTTTACGCTTTACGCTGGTACGCGCACGATTTCTTTTAGCCATAGGTCAAGCAACATTGGTGGGGCGACGGCATCTAAAAAGCACTGCCGCATGGGCCTGCGCAAGTCCGGATTCCGATCAGCGGAAAAGCCCGAGACCGAGCAGGCCGATCAATATGAGATAGACCGCGACGATGATGTTGAGAAGACGCGGAATGATGAGAATCAGAATACCGGCGATGAGCGCGACGATCGGCTGCAAATGCGCAATGCTGACGGTCATGATTACTCCCCTTTTTGGCTGGCAATGCGATTGAAAACGGCGGGAAAGCCGGACTGTTCCACTTTATGACATCGCAAAAGCGCTGCGAAGTTCTATACGCGCGCAGAGCGCAGTTATCCCTCGATCTTTGAGAAATCCGCTACCGATCGGGTCGCTTCACGAATCTCATTGAGCAGCTTCAGGCGATTTTCGCGCAAGGCTTTATCGTCGACGTTGACGGTAACTTTGTCGAAAAACTCGTCCACGCGCGGGCGCAGCTTGGCCATTGCACGCATCGCTGCTGCGAAATCTTCCCTGGCGACAGACGCCGCGGCTTCTTTCTTTGCGACGTCGATGGCTTTGGCCAACGACTTCTCTTCCGGGAGCTGGTACTTCTTTGAATCGGGCGCGCCTATGTACTCGCGCTTGTCTTTTTTCTCCTCGATCCGAATGATGTTGGTCGCGCGCTTGTAGCCGGCGAGCAGATTCTTCCCGTCATCGCTGTCGAGGAATTTCCCCAGCGCCTCGACGCGATGGACGATCATCAGAAGATCGTCCTGGCCCGGGAGTGAAAACACGGCGTCGACCAGATCGTGCCGCGCGCCCTGCTCGCGCAGCTGGACCTTCAGGCGATCGGCAAAAAATGAAAGCAAGTCATCGCCTGCCGAGAAATTTTTGACTGCCTTTTGAAAGACGCCCTTGAGAGGCAGGCGCAGCTTGTTGTCGATCACCAGTCGGATCGCGCCCAAAGCCGCGCGCCGCAACGCGTAAGGGTCTTTCGATCCTGTCGGCTTCTCGTCGATCGCCCAGAATCCAGTCAGCATATCGATCTTGTCTGCGAGCGCCACGGCCACCGAAACTGGCTCGGCGGGCACGAGATCGTCAGGACCTTTCGGCTTGTAGTGATCCTCGCAAGCATGCGCGACAGCTTCATCTTCGTTCTGCGCCTCAGCGTAGTAGCGGCCCATCAGTCCCTGCAGCTCGGGGAACTCGCCGACGACGTCCGTCAAAAGATCAGCCTTGCACAGGTCAGCGGCACGCTCGGCCTTCGCGGCGTCGGCGTCCACAATCGTCGCAAGCTGGCCGGCGAGTGCCCTTATACGAGCAATGCGCGCAGCCTGCGTACCGAGCTTCTCGTGGAACACGATGTGCTCAAACTTTGGCAGCCGGTCTTCGAGGCGCGACTTGAGATCAGTCTCGTAGAAGAACTTTGCATCGGAAAGCCGCGCGCGGATCACGCGCTCGTTACCGGCGACGATCGCCTGGCCGCCATCGCCTGCTTCTTCATTGGCAACCAGGATGAATTTGTTCGCGAGCTTGGCCGTCTGCGGATCACGCAACACGAAGCATTTCTGGTTATTGCGGATGGTGGCGCGGATGACTTCGTCCGGGATAGACAGGAAACTTTCGTCGAATGTCCCCATAAGCGTTACCGGCCATTCGACGAGGCCCGCGACTTCGGCCAGCAACCCCTCGTCTTCCACCAGCTCATAGCCCTGCGCGAAAGCGAGATTCTTGGCGTCAGCGAGAATCATATCGGCGCGCCGCGCCGGGTCGAGAACCACTTTGGCCTTTTCGAGCTTTGCAACGTAGTCCTCGAAGTGACGCACCTTGATCGGACCCGGCGCCATGAAGCGATGCCCGCGCGTTTCGTCACCACCTTTTATGCCGTCGATATCGAAGGGAACGACAGCGGGCTCCTCGGTTTCCGGGCCAAAAGTTGCCACGATCGAATGAAGCGGGCGCACCCAGCTGAGCCGGCCCGAGCCCCACCGCATGGACTTTGGCCACGGAAAGCTGCGCACTACCTCGGGAATCATCTCGGCGATCACATCGAGCGTCGGCTTTCCCGGTTTGTGGATCACTGCAACGTAGAAATCGCCCTTCTTGTCCGGCTGAACCTCCGCCTGCTTGATCGATTGAAGGCCCGCAGCCTTGAGAAATCCGGCAATGGCGTTCCCGGGCGCACCGACCCGCGGCCCTTTTTTTTCGTCCTTGATGTCGGGCTGGCGCGCAGGCACGCCGTGCACCGACAACGCGAGCCGGCGCGGCGTGACAAAGGCCTTGGCACCCTCGTAGACGAGACCGGCCGCCACCAACCGGCCGGTCACCATCTTTTGCAGGTCCTCGGCCGCCCGCGCCTGCATACGCGCAGGTATTTCCTCGGACAGAAATTCGAGCAGAAGATCGGGCATTGGCGGAAACGTGAAATGTTGCGTCGCGCGCCTGCCTAGCAAGGGAGCACGCGGCTGTCACCATACGCTCGGGCTTTAACAACCGCCGCCGCCAGCTCCGCCGCCGGAGCCGCCACCACCGCCGGAAACCCCGAGGAACCCGACGAAGCCGGCTCGGCGCTTGCAAAGGCCTCGCTCATGCTCGCAACCGATGGCGACACGGCATTGCTGAAAATGCTCCCGGACGGACGAGCTCGGAGCGTCGCTTGAGCTGGACGTCGATCCCGCTCCACGCCTCGTTGGCCATCTGGCTCGTTCGCACCAGGCTGTTGAAAGATTATTATCGCGTAAAGCCCGACCGCCGCGGCGACGAGTAAAATGACCCAGAGCAACGTGATCCTCGGACCCCCGCGCCAAGTAATTCGGTCACGTCAGCAGAATGCCGACTCTGTCGGCTGCCGCGCAGAACACAATCGGTCCGCCGTCCTAGGCGGCCCCACCACCTTCGGTGGCGAGCCAGGCCTCACCGCATGCTTTCGCCAATTCGCGCACGCGTAGGATGTAGCTCTGCCGTTCGGTAACTGAAATCACGCCACGCGCGTCGAGGAGATTGAATACGTGGCTTGCCTTGATGCACTGGTCGTAGGCTGGAAGCGCCAGAAGATGACGCTGCTTCTTGCCGTCGGCCCAGCCCGCCGCGAGATATTTTTTACAGGCAGCCTCTGCCATCGTGAACTGCTCGAACAGCATCGCGGTGTCGGCTATCTCAAAATTATGCCGTGAATATTCCTGTTCGGCCTGCAGAAACACGTCGCCGTACGTCACCTTCTTGTCGTCGGCACGCCCGTTGAAATTGAGTGCAAACACGTTGTCGACGCCTTGAACATACATTGCGAGCCGCTCAAGTCCGTAAGTGAGTTCGCCAGCAACCGGTGAGCATTCAAATCCCGCGACCTGTTGGAAGTAAGTGAATTGCGAAACTTCCATGCCATCGCACCAGCATTCCCACCCGAGGCCCCACGCACCCAATGTGGGACTCTCCCAGTCGTCTTCCACAAAACGAATGTCGTGAATCTTCGGATCAATGCCGATCGTCTTCAGTGAATTGAGATACAAATCCTGAATGTCGGGAGGCGACGGCTTCAGGATCACCTGAAACTGGTAGTAGTGCTGCAACCGGTTCGGGTTCTCGCCGTAGCGGCCATCCTTCGGACGCCGCGAGGGCTGCACGTAGGCAGCGTTCCAGGGTTTCGGGCCAAGTGCCCGCAAGGTGGTCGCAGGGTGGAACGTCGCGGCTCCCACCTCCATGTCATAGGGTTGCAGGATTAGGCAGCCCCAATTCGCCCAATACTGCTGCAGGGCAAGGATCAGCCCCTGGAATGACCGCGTCGGGTCCAGGGTGCCTTGATGTGCGCCGTCGCTGGCGAGAAGTCTGGCTTCAGCCATCGGATGGATACTGATTCTTAAGCACAGGAATAGATTCGACCCTAGAGGTGGCCCCATAGTGGGTCAAGTCGCAGTCCATTTACGCGCTGTTGAACCTCCGCTGATATCCCACGCAACCGATCAACAAGAAAAGCATGATCGCGGTTGGGGATATACGATGCTGTCGTTTCAGCTGATCGGGTGGGTGCTGATCCTGCTGTTTTTCGGCGCCATGATCGGCGGCCACAAAGGCGTTGCGGACCGCTGACGCGGCCTGATCAACCCAGGAATTAAGAAATATTAGAGCCGGTATTCGCCGGTTGTCGGATCGCGGCGAAGCGTCGGCCGGTTTTCGGCGTCGGTTATTTTGGCTTTCACGCGCCTCGCCTGCTCGAGCTCTTCATTGATGCGGCGCGCTTCCTTGACCGCCCAGTGCACGACCATGGCACCGCCCAAAGCCACGAGCGACCATTTCACCAGCGGCGAGAGCAAGAACGTCGGCATGAGCAGCTCCGATCGAATATCAACCGACAAAGGGTCAGTTGCGAAGGCGGCATTTTCGGGGCGAATATGGATTGGCGCAAGTGGCGAGCCAGCGGCACAGAGTCGCCCACATTTTCGGCCGGAACCCATGCCAAAAAAGCGCACTAGGCCGAACTAAAGGCCGTACCGCGACCAAAAAGCGCGAATCTCGAGCGCCGAAATAAGATCATCAGCAAGACCGGGTTTCTGAACAAACGCATCCACCAAATTAACGCCCGGTAATCTCCGCCCGAGCAGGGAGCGCTCGGCGGAGATGAGCGGCGTGTGGACTTTCTCACCAAAGCGTTCACGCAGGGTCGAACGCAAATCCCCGACACTGTCGGCCAACCCGAGCTCGATCGCCTTCTGCGCGATCCAGAACTCGCCTGAGAACAGATTCTTGTCGGAGCCCTTCAACTTGGACCCACGCCGCTCCTTTACAAGCGCAATAAAGTTCGTGTGAATCTCGTTTTGAATAGCTTTGATGCGCTTCACGTCGTCAGGCTTCTCCGGCAGGAACGGATCGAGCATCGCCTTGCGATCGCCTGAGGTGTAGAGCCGCCGTTCGATTCCGACCTTGTTCATAAGTTCGGTGAATCCGAAGGACGCGCCAACGACACCGATCGACCCGACAATCGAGAACTCATTACACACGATTTCATCCGCGGCGCAGGCCAACATGTAGCCTCCCGACGCGCCGACATCCTCGACGAATGCCAACACAGGTAGTTTTTTCTCGTCGGCGAGCTGCCGGATACGTCGAAAGATCAAGTGTGATTGAGAGGGAGAGCCACCCGGTGAGTTGATGACCAAGGCCACCGCTTGCGCGCGACGAGTGGAAAAGGCGCGTTCCAGCGACTTCGCAATCGTGGACAGCAACAACCCCGGACGTAGAGGCGTCACGACGCCAATAACGCCCGTAAGACGTACCACCGGCACGACGGGTATGTCGCTGCGGAAGCGCCGCGGGACAAGCCGGGCGGAAAAATCGATCAGGCGCTTGCCGAAAGACTGGGAGGCGTTTTCGCTGGCCATTGCACTCAGATAGGCAGGCACCGGCCCATGAGTCAAAGGCGGACCGCACTATCATGCGGCATTTTGGAACCAAACCCGCGTCGCGTCCCTAAAATTTGGGCGATTTGATCTGAAATGGTCCGGCGTTGCCTGTTTTTTAACTTTGGAATGCTTTTTGCAGTTATCAGGCGCCGGCACTTTGAAAGAGGCGGATCGATGGATCCCAAGATCACACTCCTGTTCATGTTGATCGGCAGCGTTATTGGCCTTTCGCGCCTGAACGGCACGAGCCTGAACCGAGTGCGACGTCAGTTCGCGGGTCGGCAGTGGCGTGAATTTATACCCAAACGGCGCAAGGTTTAGGCAACCCCCGCTCAGGCATCGGCAATCGTAAGAGTCTTTCCGTTTCGCAGCACGGCTTCGGCAGCCGGTGTCGGCTGAGCGTTCTCGTCATTGAGCGCGAGGGCCGGACAGTCCTTGCGCGGACCGCCGGCGCCCTTCACCGCTCGCACCAGCACGCGGATAGCGGGCGCCTGGGCGCGCGGCAGCACCGGCAGGACGGCTGTATCTCCGAATGAAGTTGCGAGCGCGCCGAGAACTTCGTCCAATCCATCGGCGCGCCAGATGAGCGTCAGGACACCACGCGATTTCAAAAGCCGCGCGGCGGTGTCGACCCAGCGGCCAAGGAGCCCGGGCGCGCCGACATGCGCGAGACGACGGCGTGGATCGGGCGACACATTTTGCCGGCGCGCGTCGTGAAAGGGCGGATTCATCAAGACACGATCGGCGCAGTCCGAAGACAGCCCGCCACGTTCGAACGCATTGGCGTTTTCCAAATCGAGCACGAGCGCTTTGACTCGATCGTCGAGGTGATTTAGTCGCGCATTGTAGGTTGCGAGCGAGCAAAGGACCGGGTCGATCTCGACAAGCGTGAGTTTCAAGTCGGGCACGCGCGCCGCAAGCGCGAGACCCGCCCCGCCAACACCGGCCCCCAGGTCGACTGCATGTTCACCGCCGCGCGCTCCCGTTGCCGCCGCCAGCAGAATGGCATCGTGACCGACGCGATGGCCGCGCACGGGCTGCCGCAAACGCAGCCTGCCCCCGAGGACAGCATCTTCAGTGGTTTCGATCTCAGCTTCCATCAGGGCGAAGCTCGTGGCCCAGGCCGGCCTCTTCCAGCAGCCGGCGCGCCCGCAACTCGTATTCTTCTGCCACCAAAACGCGACGCGGCAGGACACCCAGTGACCCCTCCAAAACGCTCATGTTCTGATCGAATACCATCGGCCGAAACCCAGCGCTCTCAAGCAAAGCCACGACTGCCGAAACCAGGACGGCGTCATTGGTACGGATGAGTTCGCGCATGGAATTGAGTCTACATTGGGCCAGTTGTCAGCCCGGCCATTCAGCCTGCCAACAACGTCCGCGTCAAATTGACTTGATGCGGCAATCTATTGGACTTGCCGCTGTACCATAGCATTCCTATGCTCGCCCTTTCTTAAGTGCTGGAGATGAAATGGCCGTCGTTCTTCCGTTTGAAAGTCCAAACCCGGCCTCGCTCAATCGGTTGGCCGAATTGGTGGCTCCAGATATGGAACGCGTCAATTCGACGATTTTAGCTCGTACCGGATCTGACGTCGCGATGATCCCCGAGATCGCCAACCATCTGATTTCATCCGGCGGCAAGCGGCTTCGGCCGATGCTCACTCTGGCGATGGCAATACTCAGCGGCTATTCGGGCGACGGTCATATCAAACTCGCCGCCGCGGTCGAATTCATGCACACCGCCACTCTTCTGCACGATGACGTGGTCGACGAAAGCGATCTGCGCCGCGGCAAAGTGGCGGCGCGGATGCTCTGGGGCAACGAGGCGAGCGTGCTTGTCGGTGATTTTCTTCTCGGTCAAGCGTTCAAGATGATGGTCGAGGTCGGAAATCTGCACGCACTCGATATCTTGTCGTCCGCGGCCGCGGTGATCGCGGAAGGTGAAGTCATGCAACTTGGCACCGCCAAAAATACGGCCACCAACGAAGACGAGTACCTCTCAGTCATCCGCGCCAAGACCGCAGAGTTGTTTGCCGCTGCGTGTGAAGTAGGTCCCGCGCTTGCCGCAAAAGAGAAGGCAGAACTGGCGGCCTGCCGATCGTTCGGAATGAATCTCGGCATTGCCTTTCAGTTGATCGACGACGCTCTCGACTATGGCGGCAAATCCGCGAAACTCGGTAAGAACGTCGGTGATGATTTCCGGGAAGGTAAAATCACTCTGCCGGTAGTCCTCTCCTTCCGACGCGGCACCGAAAGTGAGCGCGCATTCTGGAACCGGACGTTGGGCGAAGGCGATCTTCGCGACGGCGACCTAGATCGGGCGATCACGTTGATGGCCAAACACCATTCGATCGAGGACACCGTTGGCCGCGCCCGCCACTATGGCGCAATTGCCACTGATGCATTGGCGTTGGTGCCGCCGTCTGAGATAAAGTCGGCTTTGGAAGAAGCCGTCGCATTTTGCATTGGGCGTGCGCACTGAGGGGGCACCGCTTACCACAGAGACGCTAGCCGACCGTAGCGGGCTGCAACCACCAATCCGGCCGCACATCCTTGAGCTTTTTCCCGGCGCTTGCGGCTTCGTCTCGTGTAGAGAACAGCGCAAAACAGGTCGGCCCCGACCCTGACATGCGGGCAAGCCTGACGCCCGGCAAGCGACGCAAGGTCCCCAGAATTTCGTCGACGATCGGGGCACAGGCGCAAGCCGCAGGCGTGAGATCATTGACGTGCCGTTCGAGGAAGTCGATCAGGCGATCGAACTCGGTGGGTATAGCGTCGGCGTGATCGGCGCCTCGCGCGCCGGCGAACTTGCTGAAGACATCCTGTGTAGCCAATGGCACCAGTGGATTGACCAACAATGCTGGCAACGCCGGCAGTTTGATCGGCTCAGAGAGTCGCTCGCCGACACCGCGCATGATCCGCGCATGCGGGTTGAGACAGACAGGCACATCAGCACCTGTTGCGTGCGCGGCCGATGCGAGTCTGGGATCATCCAAAGCAAGAGCGTTGACGCGAGCAACTAGCCGCAGGGCCGCCGCCGCGTCCGCGGAACCGCCGCCGAGACCTGCCGCGACTGGAATGTTCTTCTCAAGCAGAAAATTGCCGGCCTGCAGGCCAGCAACACGCTCGCGTCCAGCCGCGACCGCCTTGAGAACCAGATTTTTGTCTATTGGCCCGCTCTTCTCCCCAAACGGGCCCGTTATTTCGAGTCCCTCTGCAGCGGCAGTGCGCAACGTCAGCACGTCGCCAAAATCGGCGAACGCAACCAGGCTCTCGATCTCGTGATAGCCGTCGGCGCGGCGGCCGAGAACCCGCAACGTCAGATTAATTTTTGCAGGAGCCTTTTCGAGCAGCGTCGCGCTCACACGAAAAACCTATCGCTTAAGCAATGGCGTTCAACCGCCGTCACCGCTCTTCTTGCCTGCCTTGGCCTGTGACGAAGTTTCGTCGGGAAGACCTTCCTTGAGCTTCTCCTCAATTTTCGGAAGCTCTTCCGCATCCGGTTTGAGATCGCGCGCATGGGCCCATTGGAATCTAGCCTCCAGCACGCGGCCTATGCGCCAATACGCATCGCCGAGATGGTCGTTGATCGTTGGGTCTTCAGGCTTGAGCTCGATCGCGCGCTCTAGCTGTTTCGCCGCTTCCTCGTAATTACCAAGTCGGTAGTAGGCCCAGCCCAGTGAGTCGACGATGTAGCCATCGTCAGGACGCTGCTGGACCGCTTTCTTGATCATCTCCATGCCTTCGTCCAGTTTGATTCCCTGGTCGATCCATGAATAACCAAGATAGTTGAGGACGTGTGGCTGATCGGGGAACAACTCGAGCGCTTTCATAAGATCCGCTTCAGCCTTCGCCCACTGCTTCGAGCGCTCGTAGCAAATGCCGCGGAAATAATAGACGACCCAGTTCGCCTTCTCAGGCTTTTGTATCGTGGATACACCCTTCGAATAAACGTTGGTGCATTCGGCAAACTTCTTGTGCCCGCGCAACACATTGCCAAGCGCCATGATCGCTTCGAGATCATCCGGATTCTGTTTGATCAACCCTTCCAGATGCTTCTGCGCCTCGTCGGCCCGGTCCAGGCTATCGAGATTGGCCGCCATCTGGATGGCGGCGTTGCGGTGCAACGGGGAACTCGGAGGAACGCGATCATAGATCTTGATCGCAAGCTCCGGTTTCTTGAGAGATTCGTAGAGATCGGCGAGCGACAGCAACGCAAGTGGATGATTGGGGCTGAGGAAGAGCGAAAGCTGCAGATAAACCAAGCCCAGGTCCTCTCCGCCTCGCCGGCCAAGAGATGCGCCGAGGCCATAAAGTGCCTCAGCGGCACCCGCCTGAACGTTGGCAACCAGAGGCGGCAATTTCTCGCCTGCCTTGAGCTTGTCCATCGCCTCGACCACGAGCGGATGGCGTGGCAGCGTTTTGTCGAAGGTCTCAAAAACCGTCATGGCCTCTTGAGGCGAGCGGTTGCGCGAAACCCAACTGCCGTAGGCCTGCACGACGCGCAGGGCCGTAGAGTCTAACTTGTAGGCACGCTCAAGACGCTTGCCGGCTTCCTTTTGATTGCCGGCCACGTCGTAGATCAGGCCGGCATGGAGATCTTTGAAAATCGCATACCACTCCGGTCCCGCGAGATGGTCGATCGCAGCGATCGCGCCCTTGCTGTCATTGGCGCCAAGGCTGCTCCATGCGGAAAGCAACGTTGCCGTCAGATCGGTAATCGGTCCACGGATCGATTGAGCAAGGTCGCGCCGCGCAGGCGCATACTGCTTGCGCTTGAGCGAGTTCACTCCAAGCACCAGGCGGGCGACGCGATCATTCTTGTCGGCCTGCGCCACGCGCTCGGCAAATTTCACGGCCTCATCGACATCTCCGTCGACCAGGAATGCGAGGAAGACGCGGTCAAGCAATTCGCCATTGTTCGGATCACGCTTGAGTGCCGCCCGGTAATAGGCGGCGGCAGCAGCGGCGTCGCGCTGCTGACCGGCATGGCGCGCAGCCAGGTAGCTTCCCGAGGCGCTGATGGCGCTGGATTGCAAGGCGCTTGTCTGTTGCGCGGCAAGAGGGGTGGCTGCTGCCGCCAGAAAGGCAGCCAGCGCGCTGCCGGCAATGCAGCGGCCGAAACTCGAAAGGGTCACGGGCAGTGCTCCAATGAAGCGGTTGCGGCGGATTCGCACGCGAACCACCAATGTTACGCCGAGAATGGCCTTTTTGCGCCGCCCCCGCAAGAACGTCCCGCACGGCGCGACATCGGCCAGCTTGACGGGGCCGGTGTGGCAGTATCGTGACCGGATTGGCTTGAAGTTCACATATTCGGATAGTTGGGCCCCCCGCCGCCCTCGGGGGGAACCCAATTTATGTTTTGGTTTGGGTCCTTGATGTCACACGTTTTGCAGTGGACGCAATTTTGGGCGTTGATCACATATTTTTCAGAACCCGCCTGTTCCACCCATTCGTAGACTCCTGCGGGACAGTAGCGAGCCGAAGGCCCTGCAAAGACGTCGTGCTCGGATTGCTTTTGGAGGCCGAGATCACGAACCTCAAGGTGAACCGGCTGGTCTTCTTCGTGATTGGTATTGGACAGGAAGACCGATGAAAGTCGGTCGAAGGTAATTTTACCGTCGGGCTTCGGATACGACACGGGCGTGCATTCAACTGCTGGTTTTAGGGAGGCGTAATCAGGCGTATCGTGCTGAACTGTTCCGAATAGCGAGAAGCCGAGCGTATTTGTCCACATATCGAGCCCCCCGAGCGTGATGCCCACAAGGGTCCCGAATTTCGACCACAGCGGCTTTGCATTGCGCACCTTCCAAAGGTCTTTGCCGATGGGCGAGTTGCGCCAACCCGCATCATAATCCGACAACTCATCGTGGCTGCGCCCGGAAGACACTGCCGCCGCGACGGATTCGGCGGCCGCTATTCCGGAAAGAATGGCGTTGTGACTGCCCTTGATGCGCGGCACGTTCATGAAGCCCGCATCGCAACCAATCAGCGCGCCGCCCGGAAATGAAAGCTTCGGCACCGATTGATATCCGCCCTCGGTGAGAGCGCGTGCGCCGTAGGCGAGTCTTTTGCCGCCATCGAAGGTATCGCGCACCAGCGGATGTGTCTTGAACCGTTGGAATTCCTCGAATGGCGACAGATAAGGATTTGAATAGTTGAGATGCAGAACGAATCCGACTGACACCAGGTTGTCGTCGAGATGATACAGAAATGAGCCGCCGCCGGTCGAATTGTCGAGCGGCCACCCGAAGGTGTGCTGTACCAGCCCTTTGCGGTGTTTGTCCGATCCAACCTGCCAAAGCTCTTTCAGGCCGAGCCCGAATTTCTGCGACGAGCGGTCGTTCGCAAGGCCAAACGTCGGGATCAATTGCTTGGCGAGATTCCCGCGCGCCCCTTCGGCGAACAGTGTGTACTTCGCCCGCAGTTCCATACCGCGGGTAAAATTGTCCTTGGGCTGCCCGTTTTTGCCCACGCCCATATCGCCCGTAGCGACACCCGTAACTGCGCCATTCGCGTCATAAAGAACTTCCGTGGCGGCAAACCCGGGATAGATCTCGACCCCAAGCGCTTCCGCCTTTGTCGCCAGCCAACGACAGACGTTGCCGAGCGAAACGATGTAGTTGCCATGATTGTTCATCAACGGCGGCATTATGGAATTTGGCAGCCGGATCGCTCCGGATTCTGAAAGATAATAAAAGCGATCGTCTGTGACGGAGGTCTTGATGGGCGTGTCTTCCGAACGCCAGTCAGGCATCAGGCGGTCGAGCCCGATCGGGTCGATCACGGCGCCCGAGAGGATATGCGCGCCGACCTCGGAACCCTTCTCCATGACCACAACGGAAACATCGGCGTTGATCTGCTTGAGGCGGATCGCTGCGGCAAGCCCGGCGGGCCCGGCGCCAACAACGACCACATCGAATTCCATTGCCTCGCGGGCTGATAGCTCGGCCATGAATGTCTCCTCGGCCAATTGTCCACTTTTGCATAGAGGGCGGCAATCGGGCTCACCGTGTGCTAGGATGAATAAGTGATCCCCTCTCGCGACACTCCCGCACGTGACCTTCTCGATTTCTACGCCGAGACGGGCGTCGATGCACTCCTAGTAGAAAGTCCTGTCGATCGTTTTGCTTCGACTGAGCCGGCGGCACCCGCCGCCCACGCGACGCGACCGACAGCACCACCTGCCGACTTCGACTCTGTGAGCCGGCCCACGCTTCCTGCGCCGCCTGCCCCGGATCAGGCCGTCATGCAAGCGCGTTCGGCGGCAAAAAACGCAAAGACACTCGACGAGTTGCGCACCATTCTCGATAACTTTGAAGGCTGCGCGCTGAAATCTACGGCGAGCCAGCTTGTATTCGCCGACGGCAATCCTGAAGCACGGTTGATGCTCGTGGGGGAAGCACCGGGTCGCGACGAAGACATCGAAGGTCTGCCTTTCGTCGGCCGATCCGGCAAATTGCTTGACCGCATGCTGGCGGCGATTGGGTTCGACCGAACGTCTGTGTACATCGCCAACATCGTACCCTGGCGTCCACCGGGAAACCGCACGCCTACCCCGCAGGAATCGCAGATCTGCCTTCCCTTCATCTTGCGGCAGATCGAGCTTGCCAACCCTGACATCCTGGTTTGCCTCGGCGGTCCGTCCGCACAGACGCTTCTCGGCATCAAAGAGGGCATCACCAAAACGCGGGGGCGGTGGTTTGCCTTTGAAACAGGCAAGCGCGAAATTCGCGCCATGCCGACGTTTCATCCGGCCTTCCTGCTCCGTAGTCCTCTGCAAAAACGGTTTGCGTGGCGCGATTTTCTGGCGATCAAGAAGGCGCTCGATCACCGATAAGCGACCAGAATTGCGCCGGCAGCGATTAGCGCCACTCCGAGCCAATTCGGCGCAGTCAAGCGCTCCCCGAGAAACATAACTCCGAAAAGCGCCACCAACACTACAGAGAGCTTATCGATGGGAGCGACCTTGGCGGCTTCGCCGATCTTCAGAGCGCGGAAATAACAGATCCAGGATGCGCCGGTGGCCAGTCCCGACAGCAACAGAAACAAATAACTGCGTGACGAGATCGCGCTAGGCGACTGAAACTGGCCGGTCGCCAGAAGAATGAAGGCGAGGGTCACTAGAATAACGATCGTGCGGACGAAGGTCGCAAAATCGGCATTCACGTTTTCGACGCCGACCTTGGCAAATATTGCCGTTAGGGCCGCAAAAATCGCCGACAGAACCGCCCACAGTTGCCAGGTTGAGGTCAAACTTCACCCCGTTACCGCGAATTTGGTTGCAAACAGAACGGCAAGTACGATCACCGTCGGCGAAGCTTCCCTCACCTTGCCAGAGATAATTTTGGCGAGCGCGTAGGTGATGAAGCCAAGGCCGATGCCGGTCGCAATCGAATAGGTCAGCGGCATTGTAATCGCGGTGATCACGGCGGGCGCATATTCGGTCATGTCCTCCCAGTCTATCTCCGCGAGACCGCGCGTCATCACGCAAGCGACATAGAGCAACGCCGCTGCCGAAGCGTAAGCAAGCACCATCCCCGCGAGCGGCGCAAAGAACAGCGCCAGCACGAAGAACAGGCCGACGAACAGGGCAGTCAGACCAGTGCGACCACCCGCCGAAACACCGGCAGCGCTCTCGATGTAGCTGGTGGTGGTCGATGTACCGATCAGCGCGCCAAACATTGCAGCAAAGCTATCGGAAATCAGCGCCTGTTTCATGCGCGCGAGCTTGCCGTTTTTCATCAGTCCGGTGCGATGCGTGACGCCGATCAGCGTCCCTGCATTGTCGAATACATCCACAAAAAGAATCGAGAACACAACGATCAGGAATGTAAGTTCACTAATGCGCGAAAAATCGAGCTGCAGAAATGTCGGCGAGAGCGAAGGCGGCACCGAAACGACTCCATTGAACCGAGAAAGACCAAATGGCAGACCGATGGCCGTAACGATGAGGATGCCGATCAGCGTGCCGCCGAGGATGCGCCTATAGTTCAGCCCGGCTATCAAGACAAAGCCGAATAGCATCAGGACTGGGAACGGCTTGGTCAGGTCGCCGAGCGTCACAAGCGTTGCGGGATGGTCAACGATGACCTTGGCTTCTTCGAGCGCGATAATGCCGAGGAACAGGCCGACACCCGCCGAAACAGCAAGCTTCAAATTCTGCGGAATTGCGTCGATGACATATTGCCGTATCGGAAATACTGAAATCAGAAAAAACAGGACACCGGAGCAGAACACCGCCGCGAGCGCCTGTTGCCAAGTGTAATTGTAAGTCAGCACGACGGTGAAGGCGAAGAACGCATTGATGCCCATGCCCGGTGCGAGCGCGATCGGATAGTTCGCGTAGCAGGCCATGACCAGAGTGCTGACCGCGGCTGCGACGCACGTTGCAACGAAAACCGCCCCCTGATCCATTCCGGTTTTGCCAAGAATGATGGGATTGACGAACACGATGTAGACCATCGTCAGAAACGTGGTCACGCCGGCGATGAATTCCGTACGGACGTCGGTGCCCTGCTCGGCGAGCCCGAAATACCGATCAAGGAAAGCTGAGAAACCGGTGTTGGCTTTACGACTTACTGGAGCGCGCTTTGGCTGCTTGCCCATATCATTCCCGCCAATTGCGATTTCCCGATCCTAACGCGGTTGCATCCACTCGCCAGAACTGATCCGCACGCTGTGGATACCATCCGACGTCCGCGCTTGCCGCTTCTATTTATCGCAACCGGCCGAACACAAATATCTCCCAGGCTTTGTACACACCGACTATAATTCGGTTCAGGACGTTCGATCGGAGCTCGTCATGGATTTTGATCCTGTCCTGCTGGCCCGTTTACAGTTTGCCTTCACGATCGTTTTTCACATCATCTTTCCGAGCTTCACGATCGGGCTATCCGCTTACCTGGCGACACTCGGCGCGATCTGGCTGCGTACCGGCAACGACCGATATCACCATCTCATGCAATTCTGGACGCGGATCTTTGCGGTCTCTTTTGCGATGGGAGTCGTGTCCGGAATCGTTCTGTCTTACCAGTTCGGCACCAACTGGAGCCGTTTCTCTGTCGTCGTCGGCAATGTCGTCGGGCCCTTGATTGGCTACGAAGTCTTGAGCGCATTCTTTCTGGAAGCGACCTTCCTCGGTGTGCTGCTGTTCGGTTTTAATCGCGTGCCGCCCTGGCTTTACGTGCTTTCAGCCGCGATTGTCGCCGTCGGAACGGCGGTTTCCGCCTTCTGGATTCTCTCGGCGAACAGCTGGATGCAAACACCAACCGGCCACCAGATGAGCGGCGGTGTCGCGCACCCGGCAGACTGGCTCGCCATTGTCTTCAATCCGAGTTTTCCGTATCGCTTCGCCCATATGCTCAACGCAGCATACCTCACGACCGGTTTCGTCGTGCTCGCGGTTGGCGCGCGCTACATCGTTGCCGGCCGCCACCTCGAAGAGGGGCGGACGATGCTCAGGATGGCAATCGGACTTACCGCAATCCTGGCTCCCCTCCAGTTGTTCATCGGCGATCAGCACGGACTTAACACGCTGCAACATCAGCCGATCAAAATTGCAGCCATGGAAGCGCATTGGGACGGAAGCAAGCCAGGTGACTTTCACATCTTTGCCTGGCCGGACGAAGTGACGGGAGTGAACCGTTTCGAATTGTCGATTCCGAAAGCGGCGTCACTGGTCTTGACCCATCGCATGAACGGATTGTTTCCTGGCCTCAACAGCGTACCTGTATCCGATCGGCCTCCGGTCAAGACAGTGTTTTTCGCTTTCCGCATCATGCTCGCAATCGGCTTCTTCATGATTGCGTCTGCGCTTTTCGGCGCCTTCCTGTGGTGGCGCGGAACACTGTTCGAGACGCGCTGGTATTTGCGCGTGATGTCTCACTGCTGGTGGCTGGGCTTTGTCGCGGTGATAGCAGGCTGGGTCGTGACCGAAAGCGGGCGACAGCCCTGGGTCGCGCAAGGCATATTGCGCACCGCCGACGCCACATCCCCCGTGCCCAGCGCGACTATCGCTGGCACGTTGGCGCTATTCGTTCTGGCCTACGGCGTCGTGTTCTGGTTTGGCATCTATTACATCAACCGTCTGATTGCGCAGGGTCCGCACAAACCTTCGGCGGAGCCGGTCCCATTTTCACCGAGCCCGATTTCCGCCGCACAGGATGCCGGGCGCGAGGCAATGCAGCGTTGAAAGGCACGATGTCATGGAATGGTACCTCCCGCTGATCTGGGCTGCCCTGATCGGAACCGCCGTATTCATGTACGTACTTCTCGACGGCTTCGATTTGGGCATCGGCATACTTTTTCCGACCGCGCGCACCGAGAGCGAGCGCGATCAGATGACCCGCACTATTGCGCCATACTGGGACGGCAACGAGACCTGGCTCGTATTGGGCGGCGCTGGCCTGTTCGTCGCGTTTCCAAAGGCGTACTCGATCATCATGCCGGCGTTCTACCTGCCCGTCATCGTGATGCTTCTGTCGTTGGTTTTTCGCGGTGTCGCATTCGAATTTCGCCACGTTTCGTACAGCAAGACCGGCTGGAACATTGCCTTTAATGTAGGTTCGACTCTTGCGAGCTTCTGTCAGGGTGTGATTCTTGGCGGCCTGATCCAGGGAGTTGCCGTGCGCGATGGCGCTTTCAGCGGAGGGTCGTTCGACTGGGCAACACCTTTTGCGTTCCTCTGCGGACTGTCCCTGATCGCCGGTTACGCACTGCTGGGTGCCACGTGGCTTGCGATGAAAACGGAAGGACCGGTGGCGCAACGCGCCCGCGGCCAGGCAAAAGTTCTGCTGCTGGCGGTGCTCGTGTGCATGGCCGCGGTGAGCTTATGGACGCCACTCAGCCAGTCACGTATCGCAGACCGGTGGTTCACTTTGCCCAATTTCTATTTTCTTTGGCCGGTGCCTCTGGTTACGGCACTCACCGCCTATCTCGCGTGGCGATGGATCGAAAACGGGCGCGAGGTGCCGCCATTCCTGGCAACCATGGCGCTTTTCCTTCTTGGCTTTCTTGGGCTCGTAATTTCCAACTTTCCCTACCTGGTCCCGCCATCTCTCACCGTTTGGGATACAGCGGCGGCGCCGGCGAGCCAGATTTTTATGCTGCTGGGCACGCTTCTGCTGTTGCCAATCATTCTCGGCTACGTCGCCTTTATCTATTGGCTCTTCCGCGGGAAGGTGCGAGAGGGTGAAAGCTATCACTAGCTATTGTGGCCGCTGCATCGACCATCCGATGCGGATCAACGGCAACATTCCCTGCACCGCGCGTGGGAAAGAGCGCGGCACCTCGGGTACCATTTCCGGAAATTGCACCTTCAGCGTCTCGGGAGCGGTGCCACTATTGTCGGCAGCCGGCCAAACCAGAATGCCGCCCTGTGTGCGCATGTCGGTCAAAGTCACCCAGGGGCTCCGCTCCGGCGCCCAGGCAAAATAGAGGTGAGGTCGACTCGGCGCGGCGAGCGCGACGAGTGGCGCAACTCGCGGATCACCGCTCAAATAGGCTAGCGGCTTGCCGGTGCGGCGCTGAAAGATGTCCGCATAGAAGCGACCCTCGGCGTTCGCCGGTTGTGCGATCTTGAGATCGGAACCCAACGCCCAGGGGAAAATCGCGATCGAAAGCGCGACCAGCACAGGCGGTGCCACCAGCAGACCAAGCCAGGTTGAAGAAACCAACCGTTCTCGGTAAAGCAGAATTTTGTCGCCGGCAGCGACTATGACCGCAAGCCCCGAAAGCACGACAAGCGGCGCGATACTGCCGAGCGGCCCAAGTCGGCCGCTTGCAAAAGCGAGCATGACCGCCATAAGCGCAGGCGCCAACGCGAAGACAAACACAAAGGTGCGAGCGAAAGGGTCGACAGGGTTACGATCGATTTCCGGCGCGCGTTCTCGAGGATGGCGTGGCCACCCGCTTGTCAACGCCACCAATAATGCGAGCCCAAGATGTGTGAGAAGCAGCGCGAAGATCAACCAAAGCGCCGGTGATAGTCGTCCAGTTGCCGCGAAGCTTTCGTCAATTCCTTCCAATATCAGCGAACGACCGCTCCTGAACCACATGACGTGCGGAAAAACGACGATACACAGGAGCAGAACGGCGATCCATGGCTCGGGCCGTTGCGCGGCGCTTCTCCCGCGAGCGGATGCAGCGGTAAAGACGATCATGAGGACAAGCAGGATCACGCCGACATAGCTGGCCAGAAGTAGTAAGCCAAGATCAAGCGCAAGCAGAAACCAATAGCCACGCCTCCCCTCGCCGACCGCGCGCCAATAGAAAAGCAGACCTAGCGCCCATAATGGCGCCGCCAGGGCCGCTGGACCAAAATTCGGGCTGGGCACTGCGTAGGCCGCAATTCCAACCATCAGCAGTACGGCAAGGATCGCATGGCGGGTACCGACAATACCGCGCCCGAGAACGAATACCGCCCAGTAGGTCAGGACGATGCAGGCCTGCGCCAATGCATACAGACCGAAGCTGCCGGCGATCCTGAAAGCCACCTCCCCCAGCCAAAAGGCCAGTGGTGGTCCGAGATAGCTGCCGAGCACAAATTCGCGGCCGACTGCGAGCAGCAGCGGCACTTCGCCAGGAGGAGCGCCGTAAAAGATCGCGGGTATCAGGGTCCAAAGCGCGGCTTGCGTCAGCGCAGCGGTCCAGAATACCACGGCCGGGCGTCCACGCAGGAATTCAACAAGCAGGGAAACGTAATGCATTGGCCCGCGCGGGGTTATGAAGGTGGTACCCAGGCAGGCATAGAGAAGCCGCGCTAAAGAGGCAACAACTCGACGACAGCTTCATCGGAGGCACCGCCGAGAGCGGCCAATTTGGCCGCCACCGGCGCAAAGGATTTCCGGTGATGAATGGTCGGCCCAAGGCGTGCCAGTGCGGCAAAATGCTCGGGTACGCTGTATCCCATGTGCCGCTCGAACCCATATCCTGGATGAGCCCGCCCTAACTGGGTCATAAGGCGATCGCGGGTCACTTTGGCCACAATCGACGCCGCGGCGACCGACACGACCAGCGCATCGCCGGAGACGACCGCCTCGCAATCACAGCCGCAGTCGATCTTCTGGTTTCCGTCGACAAACACGAGCTTTGGTCGCACTGGCAACGCTTTGACCGCCCGGGCAAGTGCCCACAGTGACGCGCGCAATATGTTGTCGCGATCGATGCGATCGACAGCGCCGAACGCCACCGCCACCTGAGCTGTCGCACAGATTTTTGCGTACAGTTTCTCGCGCGCCTCAGCGTCAAGCTTCTTCGAATCATTGAGACCACGGGGAATGCGTTGAGGATCAAGCACAACTGCCGCGGCTACAACCGGGCCCGCAAGCGGGCCCCTTCCCGCCTCGTCGCACCCAGCCACCGGGTAGATGCCTTTGTTGAGCGCGCGACGCTCGCGCCGAAACGTAGGACGCAAGATCGGCTCATTGAGCGGCAATCGCAGGCTAGTTTTTGGTTTTTTGGCCATTGCCGCGATGAGTGCGCGGAAGAGAGGCCAAGTCAATGCAAAGCCTGAGTGGGATGTGGATGGCGGGGACTGCTCGGCGAAGTTCTAGAGCAGGCTCAATTGTTCGGCGCCAGGCCTTGGCTTTTGGAAATGCTCAGTCGTCAGCGCACTTCGCGCTGCGTTGAACCCCAACTTTTCGCAGGCCATTTCGAAGCGGCGTCCTATCATCCAGGCGTAAGGTCCTGTCCCCTTCATTCGGGTTCCCCAGGTGGAATCGTAGTCCTTCCCGCCCCGCATATCGCGGACCAGTTTGAAGACATGGCGATAGCGATCGGGATAATTCGCGATCAGCCATTCCCGGAAAAGGTCCCTCACCTCAAGCGGCAACCGCAACAGTACGTAACCGGCTTCTTTCACCCGTGCGGTTTTCGCCGCTTCAAGAATACGCTCGATTTCCATGTCGTTCAGCGCGGGAATGACTGGCGCCACCATGACGGTTGTCGGAACGCCGGCCTGGGTCAGACGTCGCAGCGTCTCGAGCCGGCGCATAGGCGTCGCTGCTCGCGGTTCCATCTTGCGGGCGAGCGTGGGATCCAATGTGGTCACCGAGAGCGCGACCTTCGCCAGATTCCTTTCAGCCATGCGGGCCAGGATGTCGAGATCACGCAACACCAGCGCCGATTTTGTAACGATGCCGACTGGATGGCCCGCTCGGTCAAGCACTTCCAGGATCCGGCGCATGACTTTGTAGCGACGCTCGATCGGCTGATATGGATCGGTATTGGTGCCGATCGCGATAACCTTCGGCTCGTAGCCGGGCGCCGACAGCTCCTTTTCCAACAAGGCAGCGGCTTCAGGCTTCACCAGAAGCTTGGATTCGAAATCAAGCCCGGGAGACAGGCCAAGGTAGGCGTGGGTCGGGCGCGCGAAACAGTAGATGCAGCCATGCTCGCAGCCGCGATAGGGATTGATCGACCGATCAAAGCCGATGTCCGGTGACTCATTGCGGGTAATGATTTTCCGGGTCGCGTCGACCGTAACCGTCGTCTTGAAGGGCGGAAGCTCGTCGAGCGTCCTCCAGCCGTCGTCAAAGGCGACACGGGCTAGCGACTCGTAACGCCCCGAGGCGTTGCTTTGGGCACCCCGGCCCCGCCGGCGCTCGTGGTCGACAACGACACCAAGGAGTTCGCTGACGTCGTCAAAGGCGCCCGCCGGAGCGGAGGGCAGCTCCTTAACCGGCGGGCGTCTTTGGGCTGCGTTTGATCGAGCCATGCCTGCAACCTAATGCTTGAATGTGAACATAACAAGAACATTTCTGTGCGGCTTAAAAATTGCTCGGCCGCACCTTGATCTCGTGGGGTGGTCGAGCATGCCCACCTGATATGGTGGCAACCGGCAACCGGGGCTGCAGTTCCATGCTGAGCGCGATCATTTCGACCCACGAATCGGAGCGTTCGCTCGTTCCGACCCTGTCCGCGCTGGTGCCTGCCGCGGCGACGGGACTGGTCGCGGACGTCATCATTGCCGACGCGAATTCGCGCGACGCGACGGCCGAGGTGGCCGATATCGCGGGCTGCCGCTTCATGGCTTCACATCAACCCATAGGCGCGCGCCTCAAGGCCGCCGCCGCCGCGACCCGAAGCCCCTGGCTCATGTTTCTACGGGCCGGCGCCGTACCGCAGCCGGGCTGGATAGAGGCCACGGACCAGTTCATCAGCACGACTGAGGCGTCAGATGGCCCCAAGGCCGCGGTATTCCGCAGGGACGCCACTGCCTTTCAGCGTCCGGGCTTTGCGGAATTTCTGAGTTTGCTTGTCGCCGCACTTGGCGGGGGACCCAAGCCCGGACAGGGGTTGCTCATCGCTCGCAGTCTTTACGAGGCGGTCGGCGGGCACGACGCCAGCAAGGACGCGGAGGCTGATCTTCTGCGCAAGCTCGGCCGGCGCCGAATAATCACCCTGCCAGTGACACTCTCGCCCGCCCGTCAATATACTTGACTTTGTCAACTAATTTGCCGACGCTGCCCGGGCCATGGCAGCCCGGACCAGCATTGCGGCCGTCCGCCAGTTCAACCGCTTCTACACGCGGCAGATCGGCGTCCTGCGCAAGACGTACCTGGACAGTCCCTACTCCCTGGGCGAAATGCGCGTGCTCTACGAGCTCGCACATGCCGACCAGCTCACTGCAAGCGACATCGCGCGCACCCTCGACCTTGATGCGGGATATCTCAGCCGCCTTCTTCGCAATTTCGAAAAGCGCGGCCTGATCAGCCGCAAAACGTCGAAGAAGGACGGGCGGCAGAGCCACCTCGCGCTCACGGCACGCGGACGCAAGCTGTTCGCTCCGATGGAGGAACGTTCGCAGCGCGACGCCGGCGCCATGCTCGACGAGCTCGAACCCTCGCAACAAACACAGATCGTCGCAGCCATGACATCGATCGAAACTCTGCTCACCAACGGACAGGCGGTGAAGTCCGGCGCACAGCCCCGTTATACGTTGCGCGAACCGCGGGCCGGCGACTTCGGCTGGGTCATTTCACGCCATGCCGAGCTCTACTTGCAGGAATACGGTTGGGGTGGGCCGTTCGAAGGCCTCTGCGCGCAGATCGTCGCCGACTTCTTCAACAACTTCGACGCAAAGTGCGAGCGATGCTGGATCGCGGAGTTGAACGGCGAAAACGTCGGCTGCATCATGCTGGTGAAGGATGATCAGCCTGGCGTGGCACGAATCAGGTTGCTTCTGGTCGATCCGAAAGCACGCGGACTGGGTTTGGGCGCGCGGCTCGTCGACGAATGCGTGCGCTTTGCGCGTTCCGTCGGATACACAAAGATCACGTTATGGACCCACAGCGTGCTGAGCGCCGCGCGCCATGTTTATGAAAAGGCCGGCTTCACGCTCACCTCGAGCGAGCCGCGCCATAGTTGGGGTAAAGACGTCGTCGCCGAATTCTGGGACCTCGATTTGTAGCCGGCAAGAAATCAGGCGGTTGCGCCTTTTGCCTTCGGCCTGCGCAGGTGTTCGTCAAGCCGCGGCAGAATTTCCACAAAGTTGCAAGGCCGATAGCGGTAGTCGAGTTGGTGCACCAATATTTCGTCCCAGGCGTCCTTGCAAGCGCCTGGTGAGCCCGGAAGGCAGAACACATAGGTCGCGTTGGCGACCCCGGCCGTTGCGCGCGTCTGAATTGCCGAGGTGCCGATTTTTCTTTCGCTGACAAGCAGAAACATGGTGGCGAAGCCGTCCATGCGCTTTTCGAACAGCGGCTCGACCGCTTCGGGCGTCACATCACGACCAGTGAAGCCGGTGCCTCCGGTGGTGATGACAACGTCGACGAGGTCGTCGGCAATCCAGACTTTAACCTGCTCGCGGATCGCGCTGACCTCGTCCCTGACGATTGCACGTGCAGCCACGGCATGGCCTGCCGCACGAATGCGCTCGACCAACGTCGTTCCGGATTTGTCGTCGGCAGCCTCGCGCGTATCCGAAATCGTCAGCACCGCGATCTTCAGCGGTACGAATTGTCGGCTTTCGTCGATACCCGCCATCGCGGTTCCACTAAACCTGTCCAGAGAAGGTATTGCATGCCGATACCTTCCCCTCTTTCAGACCGGTCATGAACCAACGCTGCCGTTGTGCAGACGAGCCGTGGGTAAAAGCATCCGGCACGACATAACCGCGCGACTGCTGCTGAAGCCTGTCGTCGCCGATCGCCGCCGCGGTCTGCATTGCCGCTTCGACATCGCCCGGCTCCAGTGTCTTCCAACGTTGATTTGAATTGTTTGCCCAGACGCCGGCGAGACAGTCGGCCTGCAATTCGACCCGCACCTGAAGCTTGTTCGCCTCAACCTTGCTGCCTGCCGAGCGTTGCGCGTTCTGCACCTGCGGCAAGATGCCAAGCAGATTTTGCACGTGATGACCGACCTCATGCGCGATCACGTAAGCTTCAGCAAACTCGCACGCCTTGCCGCTGCAGCCGCGGAAACGCGCCTGGATGTCGCGGAAGAAAGAGGTGTCGAGATAAATGCGCCGGTCGTTCGGACAATAGAACGGTCCCATCGCCGCCTGCGCCATGCCGCAGCCGCCTTGCACAACACCAGAGTAAAGGCGCAGACGCGGCACGCTGTATTGCTGCCCGCTATTTTTGAAAATTTCCCGCCAGGTATCCTCGGTGTTGCCGAGCACCGCGGCGACGAAATCGCCCATCTGGTCGCTCGGTTTGCCCGTTTGCCGTGACTCAGGTTGGTATGGCTGCTCGACATGCCGGCCGCTGTTCACGATCTCGGCGCCGCCGATCAGGATGCTCGGATCGATGCCGAGCGCCCAGCCGAGCAAGCCGAGAATGATGACGGTTCCGATCCCGATGCCGCCGCCGCCGATCGGGATGCCCATACCGCCGCCGCCGAAGCCACCTTCGTCGCCGCGCGTGTCCTCGACATTGTCGCTGCGGCGAAAATCATCCCAACGCATGACGGGTTCCTCCGAAGATTGTCGCAATAATCGCCGAACTGCGCGCGCTCGTCCAACTCCGTCGAAATTGGCCGAACTGCTGACCTCTAAGTCAGTATTAAATAGGCAGAATTTGCCGACTTGCGAGCGGCGATCATAAACCGCTTTTTTACTTTGCGCGCTCAAGATGCAGGCCTGTCGGTTGTAGGTCCCGCGTCGCCGACCGCGTCGCCTGAATCAGAGTCCTGAGTCATGGTTGTGTCGCGTCGCGGGGCGCCCTCGAGGGCGCCCCGTGGAGTTTCAGAGAGTCCGCAGCCACATCGCATTGTCGTCGGTGATTGCATCGCCGGAATGGCAAAGTTGCCGGCGGCCTCGGTCGATCTCGTCTTTGCAGACCCGCCTTACAATCTTCAGCTCGCTAGCGACCTCAAGCGACCTGACGACTCGCACGTCAACGCAGTCGATGACGACTGGGACAAATTTGCGAGTTTCTCAGCCTATGACGATTTCACCAGATGCTGGCTCACAGCGTGCCGTCGCGTGATGAAGCCGGTAGCTACGATCTGGGTCATCGGCTCCTATCACAATATTTTTCGCGTCGGCACGATCATGCAGGATCTTGGATTCTGGATTCTGAACGACGTGATCTGGCGCAAGTCTAATCCGATGCCCAACTTCCGTGGCCGCCGCTTTACCAATGCTCACGAAACTCTGATATGGGCCTCACACGACGCAGATGCGCGCGGGTACACTTTCAACTACGAGATGCTCAAGGCGGGCAACGAAGATATCCAGGTACGCTCGGACTGGACGCTGCCGCTGTGCACGGGCGAAGAACGTCTCAAGGGAACCGACGGCAAAAAGCTTCACCCGACCCAGAAGCCGGAAGCCTTGCTCGCGCGCGTGCTCCTTTCGAGCACACGCCCCGACGACCTCGTGCTTGATCCATTCTCCGGAACCGGCACAACCGGAGCAGTTGCCAAGCGACTTGGCCGTCGCTTTGTCGGTTGCGAGCAGGACGCGAAATACGCAAAGGCGGCCGAGAAGCGCATTGCCGCGACCAAGCCGCTCGAAGCGCCATCCATTGCGCCCTTCGTCACGGCACGTGAGGCGCCGCGCGTACCCTTCGCCGCCTTGATCGAACGTGGACTGGTAACACCGGGCGCCCGCCTCGTGGATTCCAAGAAACGTCACAAGGCGCTTGTACGCGCCGATGGCGCAGTGTCTCTCGACGGCACGGTCGGCTCGATCCATCGGATCGGGGCGATCGCGCAAGGCCTCGACGCCTGCAACGGCTGGACCTTCTGGCATCTGGAGACGCCAAAGGGCCTCACGCTCATCGACGAGTTGCGCGCGAAAGTGCGTGCGGAGATGGCCTAGGTCACCTGACAGAAAACGGCAGGGCGTACGGCCGACCGAACGCGACACCCGCCGTCACCGTCTGCACCGGCTTCAGATAGGCTTTCCCTTCGCGTTTGTTGTTGCGGGTATCGACAAACGATACAGGGCCTTCAACCAATTCCATGATCGCGACATCACCGGGTGCGCCGACCTGCAGGGTGCCCATCTTGGGCACGCGGTTGATGATTTTCGCCGGATTGATTGTCGCCATCGCGACAACCTGCTCGAGCGTAAAACCGAGTCCCATGAACTTTGACATGACCCAGGGGAGGTAAGGCATGCCCGGCGTGTTGCCGGAAACCGCGTGGAGGTCCGATGAGATCGTATCGGGCCCGCATCCGCCCGGGATCGCCACTTCGGCGACCGTGTAATCGAAACTGCCGCCGCCATGCCCGACGTCAAAGATCACGCCGCGCTGTCTCGCGGCGAGTGCCGCCGGCAATAATTTTCCGTCTTGCACGATATTGGTGAATGCACCGGCGATATTGGGTGCGCCCGAATAGGCATGCGTGAGGATGTCGCCCGGCCGCAGCAGGTCGAGGATCTGCGACATCAGCTCGCGGGTCTCGACACCGCCAATGTGGCACATGATCTTCGCTGGCGTTCCGGACTGCTCGCACGCGAGGATCGCGCGCTTGAGCGGCTCGGTCCCGTGTTTGGCAATGACATTCTCCGACATGCGAACTTTGGCGCCGAGTGCAATATCCGCATTCTCACCGATCGTCTTGGCGCAGGCGTCCACCTGCGCGAAATCGATGTTGTAGAGCTCCGCGATGGGAAACGGCGTCAGCCCGATATTGGCGATATGCACGAAGGCGTAGAGTCGGGTGCGGGTCTGCCCGACAATGAAGCGCCGGAAGGCGGCGAAATTGTTTGCACCGGCGTCACCCGCCGAAACACATGTCGTGGCGCATTGATTGACCACGGATTCGTCGGCAGGAAGGCCGATGGCTGACCCGTAGGGATAGACATGGCTGTGTAGATCGACGAGGCCCGGCGTCACCAGCTTGCCGGACGCGTTGATCACGCGCAGGGCACGAGCCTCGGCGATATCCGGCTCGAACGCTTCGATTACACCGAAGCGTATGCCGATATCGCGGCGGCCGCGCAGCGACTGACTGGGATCGAGCACATCGCCACCCTTGATAAGCAGGTCAAATTTGTCATTTGGTCCCATTGCGGCACGCCCGCCGGTGATCCCGGCAGTAACGGCGAGCGAAGCAGTCGAGACGAGAAACGCGCGGCGTCACAGCATGGTCGTCCCCCCGGTTGGATTTTGCGGGATGTTATCGCCAGCAGCGGCGCACAGTCGAGTGGATCCCCTTAGCCAGATATCGTTTCGTAGAGGAACTCCAGTGCGCGACGTCCGAAAGCGTCCATATTCGCCCGCCTGTCGTTGCTGCCGGTACGCAGGGTCAGTGCTCGCTCAATCGAGCCGGCCACAGCCATGCACGTGTGACCGGCCGGATCGCCATAGCGATTTCCCGTCGGACCGCTTGCGCCAGTTTCGCCGAAGCCCCACGTGGCACCATGTCGTTCGCGAACGCGCCGCGCGATCAGAAGTGAATAGACCTCGGTCGCGGGCCGCAGCCCCGTCATGTCGGCATCGCCGATGTTGAGCAACGCCATGCGTGAGGCCTTCGTGTAGACCACGGCGCCACCCGCGAAATAGGCCGACGCGCCAGGTATCGCTAGCAGTGCCGCCGCAACGAGACCGCCGGTCGACGACTCGGCTGTGGCGATTGTCTCGCCACGCTCGATCAGATGTGCCGCGATCTTTTCCGCAATCGGCTGGAACAGCTCCATCAGTCCATCCCCTCGGCGCGACCGAGCTGGCAAAGCACACGAAAGACGCCAACGTCGGCCTGCGGAAACTGGCGCGACAGGTCCGCGCCGATTTTCTCGGCATCGACCTGGCGAAGCGTATCGACCATCAGGCAGGCCCTGATCTTCTTGTCGCCGCCGCGAAGTTTTTCTTCCATCGAGACTGGCTGACCCGCCGGATCAACCGCGTCCCAGATTTCGCAAGACGCGATGGCAGTATCCTGCACCAAATCTTCAGCAAGTCTTGCCAGCGCGGCTGAGTCAGGCGCGTCATTGACGAAGCGAGCGGTGACGACAAATGCGCCACGGAAGCCACCAAGCCGCAGCGTTCGCCGACATAGGGTCCGGCTCGCGTTGACGAAGACTTCCGACATGACCTTGCGAGTCATCGGCGTTGGATTGTCGAGCCGCTCGAGATATGGCTTCGACATCAGGATGTCCGGCGATTCAACCAGGTAGAAATTGAAATGGCCAGAGCTGCCGGAAATTGCCTGGTGCCGCCGTCCATAAAGGAAACCGGGAACGGCGAGCCGCTCGAGCAGATGCTCGCCCTGAAACCACGCTTCGAAGTCTGCCTCGCGTCCGGCGCGGCAATCATTGAAGATTGCAAGAACCCCCGGTTGCGCAGCCATCGTTATTTCGCCGCCACCACCATGATCTCAACCTTGTAGTCAGGCGAAGCGAGTTTGGCTTCGACCGTTGCACGCGCCGGCGTGTTGCCGGGCGCAACCCAGGTGTCCCATACGGCATTCATTTCGGCGAAATTCGCCATGTCGGTGATCCAGATATTGGCCGAAACAAGCTTGCTCTTGTCGGTACCGGCCTTTGCGAGCAAGCCGTCGATCTGCCTGAGGATATCTTTGGTCTGGTCGCCGGTGTTTTTGCCCCTCGGCGCGTCGGCGACAATGCCAGCGAGATAGACGGTATTGCCGTGCACTACAGCCTTGCTCATGCGCGGCCCGATATCGTGACGTTCGATACTCATGCCTTTGCCCCTAGTGAATTTGAACCCGTTTCGTAGCGGTGTTTGATGCTTTTGGAAACAGCCACCGCCCGCGCGATTTGACGCTTGTAGCGTCGGGGGCTTGGCGATCTAACGCCGGTCGAGTGCGTGAGCGAGAACTTTTCGCACGACGTTCGGCAACGCCTCATCGGCCAGATCGGCGATCTTCACCCACCGCGCGCCCTTTGGTGCGGCGGCTGTACGCCGCACGTCGGCGACGAAGACAGTCAGCTCGAGCGGGAAATGAGTGAATATGTGCCGCACGGTGCCTGGCAACTGGCGCCATCGCGCGCCTGTGCCCAGTCGTGGCGCCGAGCGGCAAGCGCGGGCTTTGTCGAAATCATGCTTCCACTCGCTTCCCGGCGTTTCCATCATCGAAGCGAGCAGACCCTTCTCAGGACGTCGGCGTAACAAGACACGACCATCAGCGCGCAGTGCAACGAACGCCGCACCGCGGCGCAATTTGCCTTCCGCTTTTGGCGACTTGCGCGGAAATAACTCTTGCTGGTCGCGCGCATGCGCTGCACACGCACCTTCCCAGGGACACAGCACGCATGCGGGACGCTTCGGCGAGCAGATGGTGGCTCCGAGATCCATAAACGCCTGAGCGAAGTCACCCGCGCGATGTCCTGGCAGTAACGACGCAGCAAGTTCTCTGATCGCCGGCTTCGCAGCCGGCAATTCTTTCTCGACTAAAAAAAGCCGCGACACGACGCGCTCGACATTCCCATCGACGGGCACTGCCGGAAAATCGAAAGCGATCGCTGCCACCGCCGCCGCCGTGTAGTCGCCGATTCCTGGCAGGCCGCGCAAGGATTCGACATCACGCGGGAACTGTCCGCCATGCTGCTCGACCACCGCCTTCGCGCAGGCATGCAGATTGCGAGCGCGCGCGTAATAGCCAAGCCCAGCCCAGGCACGAAGGACATCGTCGAGGCTCGCTGCAGCAAGTGAATCGACCGAGGGCCAACGCGACAAAAAGCGCGCGTAGTAAGGAGCGACTGTTTTCACCGTCGTTTGCTGAAGCATGATTTCGGACAGCCATACGCGATAGGGGTCCGCAAGCTCGCCGCGCCTGGCTCTCCAGGGCAATATTCGCGCGCGCCGGTCGTACCAGGCGAGCAGATCGGCCGGATCCGGTATCTCGACTTTCTTCCGCGGAGGCAATCGGACTGCTACGGTCATGATGCCGACGATGGCACAAGGTCTGCACCTATGAGCAAGTCCCCGCGCGGTTTTCCCCGGCCACTTTCGGAGTTGCTGAACGCGACGTTGGGAGACGTACTCAAAGCGCAAGGCTTTGCATCAACCGAGATCATTTCGCGCTGGCCCGACATTGTCGGCCCCGAGATCGCCGTCCATAGCGAACCGCTCAAGATCAACTGGCCCCGCCCGGTCGGCACCGAAACCCCGGAACCCGCCACTCTTGTGCTGCGGGTCGAAGGCCCTGCGGCACTCGAAATCCAGCACCTCGCGGCCGTGATTTTGGAGAGGGTAAACCGGTTTTTCGGCTGGCAGGCGATCGGCCGCCTCGCCTTGCGCCAAGCCCCCCTCAGGCATCGAGAGAGGCCGAAACCACACGCTGCCGATCCCTTTTTGGCAGCGGAAGTCGCCGAGACTTTGCCGGATATAAAAGACGAGAATCTGCGTCAGGCGCTCGGCCGGCTGGGGGCAGCGATCAAGCGAAATTGAGGCCGCCGCCCGGCTTGGCAGGCTGGCCCGGCATTGCCACAATTGTGCTGTCCAGCTAGCCAGTGACGGTCTAGACCGGCATCTCAGCCCCAGGAGCCTCCGTTGCAGATCACTCGCCGCGAATTTTGCCTGACCACGTCTGTCGTGGCGCTCGCCACCGCCGTGTTCGGTGTTTCCTCGTTATCGCCTCTGACGGTCGAGGCCTGGGCCGACTCCGTGCCGACCAGCGAACTGATGCAACCTGAGGCCTTGCCGGAAATGGCGATGGGCGACGAGAAGGCGCCTGTGACCATTATTGAGTACGCGTCGATGACCTGTCCCCATTGCGCACACTTTCAGGAAACCACGTTTCCCGAGATCAAGAAGCGCTACATCGACACCGGCAAAGTCAGGTGGATCTTCCGCGAATTTCCGCTCGACAATCTCGCCGCCGCCGCTTTCATGCTGGCGCGCTGCGCCGGCAAAGACGACAGCGGAAAATATTTTGCCCTGATCGACACGCTGTTTCGCCAGCAAAGGCAGTGGGCTGTCGAAAAGCCGATACCTCCCTTGCTCGCCATTGCAAAGCAGGCGGGCCTGACGGAACAAAGTTTCAATGCTTGCCTTGCGAATCAGCAGGTGCTTGACGGCATCGAAAGCATGCGCAAACGGGCCGTCGACAAATTCAAGGTTCAATCGACACCCACTTTTTTCATTAATGGAACGCAGTACCCGGGTGCCCTGTCGATCGACGAGATGGCGAAGCTGATCGACCCCTATCTCAAGGGCTGACAAGGGTTTTTTGACCCGAGCCGCGCGCACGCGATAAGCAAATCGACGGCGTTTTTGCGTCAGCCCTTCCGGAAAGGTATGGAAAACCGCCTCGACATTCCGCGGGGTAGTTGCCCTTGCGAGCGCGGCGATTCATTCTCCGGGCCGATGTGGCGCACCCCCTCAGATTCGGGCCAAGCCACGGAACGACCTAGTGATTTATTCAGTACAAAACCGACAAAGCGAATGTGTGCTGCTCCGCGCATGAGCCAAAAGATGACATCCGGAACGTTGCGCGCCGCCAATAAAGACCCACGAGGCCTTAACGTATGAAACTTACACGGCTGCGGCTGCTCGGCTTCAAGTCATTCGTCGAACCGACCGATTTTCTGATTGAGCCAGGCCTGACCGGCGTGGTGGGCCCGAACGGTTGCGGAAAATCGAATCTGGTCGAAGCGCTACGTTGGGTCATGGGCGAATCTTCGCATAAGTCCATGCGCGCGGCATCGATGGACGATGTGATCTTTTCCGGCTCCAACAGCCGACCCGCCCGAAACAATGCGGAGGTCGCGATCGCCATCGACAACTCGACGCGTTCGGCGCCGGCCGCCTTCAACGATCAGGACTCGTTGGAAATTGCGCGCCGCATCGAGCGCGATTCAGGCTCGAACTATCGCATCAACGGCCGGGATGTGCGCGCACGCGATGTGCAGATCCTTTTTGCAGACGCCTCGACCGGCGCGCGTTCGCCCGCGCTCGTCCATCAAGGCCGGATCGGAGAGATCATTCAGGCAAAGCCTGAACAGCGCCGCCGGGTGTTGGAAGAAGCGGCGGGTATTGCCGGTTTGCACGCGCGCCGCCACGAGGCCGAACTTCGGTTGAAGGCGGCCGAAACCAATCTTCTGAGGGTCGAAGACGTCATTGGTCAGTTAACCGCCCAGATCGATGGTCTAAAAAAGCAGGCGCGTCAGGCTATCCGATACCGAACGGTATCGTCCCAGGTGCGCAAGGCGGAAGCGACCCTCTATCATTTGCGGTGGACCTCTGCGAACACCGAGGTTGCCGAAGCCGAGCGTGCAAAAGATCTCTGCGTGCGAACAGTCGCAGACCGGGTCGGCGCCGAAGTTGAAGCATCAAAACGACAGGCACTCGCCGCGGCATCTCTTCCGGAATTGCGCGAAGCAGAGGCACGTGCGGGCGCCGCCCTGCATCGCCTGAACCTCGCTCTGCAGGATCTCGATCGCGAAGAAACGCGGGCGAAAGACCGCATCGTCGAACTTGACCTGAGGCTCGTTCAATTCGCCGCCGATACGGAGCGCGAACAACGCCTTGCCGCTGATGCAGAACAGGCAATCGCGCGCGTTTCCTCGGAAGAGGAAACCATTCGGACTGGTGCTCGCGAAAGCGCCGGTCGCAGAGGCGGAGTTGATGCCAAAGTGGCGGAAGCTGCCGCTGCGCTTGGCGCAACTGAAAAGGTCTTTACCGATCTCACGACCGAGCTTGCCGACCTCGCTGCCCAACGTAACCGGTTTGAAAACTCTATACGGGAACAGAGCGAGCGGTTTTCAAGAATTTCTTCTGAAATCGAGGCTATCGAGCGCGAACTGGCAACGCTTCACACCGGCGGCGTCGGTCCACTCACCGCGGCGATGGAAGGGGCTCAGGCCGCACTCACCGAAGCGGAAGCTGCAGCAGTTGCAGCCGAGGCAGCGCACAGTGTCGCGCGCGGTGAGATGGAAACGGCGCGTGCAACATTGGCGGAATCGGAAAAGCGCGTGCAGCGGCTTGAGACTGAGGCGAAGACCTTGTCGAAGATGCTGTCGCTCGAGACCCGTAGCCTTTGGCCTCCGGTCATCGACCACATCTCAGTCGAAAAAGGGTACGAGAAAGCGCTTGGCGCCGCCCTCGGCGATGATCTGGACGCACCGGTCGACCCATCCTCGCCGATGCATTGGAGCGAGATTGCGCACGAGGCAGGCGACCCTGCCCTGCCCGACGGCGTGGAAACGCTGGCCCAATTCGTCAAAGCACCCGCACAACTGGCACGGCGGCTTTCACAAATCGGAGTCGTCGAGCGCGACTCGGCCGTTCGAATTGCCGGCTCCCTCAAAACTGGCCAGCGGTTGGTGTCGCGCGAAGGCGACCTCTGGCGCTGGGATGGTTTCGTTGCGGCCGCGCATGCTCCAACGGGCGCCGCCCGTCGGCTAGCGCAGCGCAGCCGATTTACCGAGATCGACAAAGAGCTCGAAAGTGCAAGCAGCGAAGTTGATGTCAATCGTCGGGCGTGTGAAACCGCACAGGCGAGCTTCGAAGCCGCCAGTAGCGCACAGACCGAGAAGCGAGCGCGCGAGCGCGACCTCAATCGGCAGACTGCACGGCTATCGGCCCTGGTCGAAGCGCGTGCACGCCTTAGTACGAGCCGAGACGAAGCAGCAACAGCCAAGGCAGGAGCTGAAAATTCTCTGGTCGGCCTTGCTCCGGCAGCGCACCTCGAAACAAAGCTCGCGCAGGTACGCGATGAGATCGCCGCGCAACGTGCCAGACTGGCGGAGGTTCAGGCCGAGTTGCAAGCGATTGTTCGTGAAGCCGAACTCGCCGATCGCCGGCTCGCGACCTTGGTGGCTGACAGGACAGGCTGGATCGAACGTAAGCATGGTGCGCGAAATCAAATCGCCACGCTCGAACAGCGCATTGCCGAAGCCGGGCGCGACCGCACGGAGTTGCAGAACGCACCACAGATTTTCGCCGAGAAACGGCGGGCGCTTACCGCTGAGGTCCAGACTGCTGAAGGCTCGCGGCGTGAATGCGCCGACCGGCTTCAGGCCGCCGAAATGGCGCTGGCCGCGGCTGATCGCGATGCGCGGGCGGCGCTCGAAGCCGCCAGCGCCGCGCGTGAAGAACTTGCGCGCACCGAGGAACGCTTCGAGGGCGCCAAACGTCGTCTCAGCGATATCGGGCGCGAAATCCGGGACATGCTGGAAGTTGAACCGGCTGCCGTTGCAGAACTGGCCGAAATCGGTCCCACCGATCCATTGCCGGATCTTGCAGAAGTCGAAGAGAAGCTTGAGCGCTTGCGGCGGGAACGTGAACGGCTTGGTGCGGTCAATCTCCGCGCAGATGAGGAATTGCGAGAAGTTGAGGCCCAACACGCCTCGCTCACGACGGAACGCGACGATCTCGTTGAGGCGATCAAGAAATTACGGCTCGGCATCCAAAGTCTGAACCGCGAAGCACGCGAGCGCCTCCTCACCTCGTTCGAGCAGGTGAACAAACACTTCCAGCATCTTTTTACGCAATTGTTTGGCGGCGGAACGGCCGAATTGCAATTGATCGAAAGCGAAGATCCGTTGGAGGCCGGCCTGGAAATTCTGGCCAAGCCGCCCGGCAAGAAGCCCGCAACGCTGTCCCTGCTCTCGGGCGGAGAGCAGGCGCTTACAGCGCTTGCCTTGATCTTCGCCGTGTTCCTGACAAATCCCGCCCCGATTTGTGTGCTGGACGAAGTGGACGCACCGCTCGACGACCACAACGTCGAGCGCTTCTGCGATCTGCTCGACGAGATGACAAAGTCTACCGACACGCGTTTCGTCATCATTACGCACAATCCGATTACGATGGCGCGCATGAATCGTCTGTACGGTGTCACGATGGCCGAGCGTGGCGTGTCTCAGCTGGTGTCCGTGGATCTGGAAGCCGCGGTTCGTTTCCGCGAGGCGAGCTAGCGACAAGATCCTCGCACCTTGCCGGGGGAAACAGACACCCCTGCGTGATCGCATCCAACCTATTGGAAATACTTGGGAAAGCTGTCCCCCTCACGCGGACGAGTCTGCCCCGGAACCAATTGGCGGGGGACGGAGTTATTCCGGTGTATTTTAGCTGGGCGGCTCCCCCCTTACCCCCCGAATAGCCGTCTGGCTAAGAGACCCCGGGTTCAGGCTCGGGGTCTTTTTTAGCAGTTCCGATGTCCTCAACAGAGCGACCTGCCCCGGTGGCGTTAGCGATCGGGCTCGCTTGGGGTTAGACTAAATTTTGTCCGACCTGCCCCCGCTTTCCGAACTTGGAGCTTTTCATGTCCACCACCGGCTGGGTTGTCCTTGGCATTATTGTCGTCTTCGTCATCTGGGCGATCAGCATCTACAACAGCCTCGTCGCAATGCGTCAGAGGACCAACCAGGCGTTTGCCGACGTCGACGTTCAGCTCAAACAGCGCCATGATCTCATTCCCAATCTGGTCGAGACCGTCAAAGGCTACGCCACGCATGAGCGTGGAACCTTGGAAGCCGTTGTTCAGGCGCGAAATGCGGCGATGGCTGCTCCTGGGGTCGAGCAGAAGGTTGCCGCCGAGAACGTACTGACCGGCGCGCTGCGCCAATTGTTTGCGCTCTCGGAATCCTACCCGGATCTCAAGGCCAATCAGAACTTCCAGCAATTGCAGGCTGAATTGTCTGACATCGAAAACAAGCTTGCGGCGTCTCGTCGGTTCTTCAACAACGCGGTTCAGGAATACAACACGGGAATCCAGCAGTTTCCCGCTTCGCTGTTTGCCGGGACCTTCGGCTTCCAGCCGCGGACCTTCTTCGATCTTGGCGAGGGTCGGGCGCAGGTCGAACAGGCACCAAGTGTGAAGTTCTGACGTCCATCATTCCGGAGACCGCGAAGGACGGCTCCGGATTGCATGTCAAGGATTCCAAGCCTGCGCTTTTCGGCGCGTTGTACGATGACGTAAGAGCTGATCGGACATCATGGCCGCATACGGGCTCTATTCGCACATCCAGTCGAACAGGCGCCGATCAATCGCGCTCCTCATCGGCTTGTTCTTTCTCGTTTATCTCCTGGTGTTCGCCGGTGCTCTGCTCGCCGAAGCACTGACCACCGATGCCCCAATCGACTATCTCGTGCAGGCCGCCCTGTACGATCTTACCAAGACATTTCCCTTCGCGACCATCGGCACCATCGTCTGGATCCTGATCGCCTATAAGTTTCATCAGTCGATGATCGACGCGGTCACCGGCGGCCACGAAGTCACGCGCGCTGAGGAGCCAAAGCTCTACAATCTTCTGGAGAATCTCTGCATTTCGCGCGGCATCACCATGCCGAAGCTGAAGATCGCCGACGACGACGCGCTCAACGCTTTCGCCACCGGCCTCAACGAAAAGCAGTATTCAATCACGGTGACCCGCGGCTTGATGAATGCCCTCAATGAGGCAGAGCTCGAAGCCGTTCTCGGCCACGAACTGACGCACATTCGAAATGGCGATGTGCGCATGCTGGTTATTGCGGTGGTGATCGCCGGCGCGATCTCGTTCTTCGGCGAGATGATTTTCCGCCTCTTCTTTCAGAATGCGTTCTACGGCGGATTTCGGCGACGTGGCGGCGGTGACGGCGATCGCAAGGGCGGCGCCGGCCTGGCTATTATCATTGCGATAGCGTTGATTGTGGTGGCCTGGATTCTGTCGATCGTCATTCGCTTCGCGCTCTCGCGTCAGCGGGAATATCTGGCCGACGCCGGCTCGGTCGAACTGACCAAAAATCCCGATGCCATGATTTCGGCGCTGCGTAAGATCGAAGGGCGCGGAGAACTTGCCAGCGCCAACTCCGCGGTCATGGAAATGTGCATCGACAATCCACGTCAGGGATTTGCCGATCTATTCGCCACCCACCCTTCCGTGGAGTCCCGGGTCGATGCCCTCGTCAAATTTGCAGGGGGTCACGATCCGGGCCCGATCGCATTGGACGCTCCGGCTGAGCCTGGGCAGCTTTCCGCGCCGGCAGAAGAAGGTCCGTGGGGGACCCGTGACCAGCCTGAGCAGGCCCGAGAGCCGCCCGCAGGTTTAGCAGGCCAATCGGACGGGCCGTGGGGGCCGCACCGCGGCTAATGTCCTTCGAATGAAATTAAGGTGCGTACCGGCACGTCCATTTTGCGCAATTTGTCCGCGCCGCCCAGTTCGGGCAGATCGATGACAAAGCACGCCGCGAGCACATCGGCTCCCATTTGCCGCAGCAGTTTGACCGCGCCCTCCGCTGTGCCACCGGTGGCAATCAGGTCATCGACCAGGATCACGCGTTCTCCCCTCTTCACCGCATCTTCATGCATTTCCATCTCGTCAATTCCGTACTCAAGAGAATAGCCGATGGTCACGCGCTTGTAGGGAAGCTTGCCCTTCTTGCGGATCGGGATAAAGCCTGCCGAAACCTGATGCGCTACCGCCCCGCCCAGAATAAAGCCGCGCGCCTCGATACCGGCGACCTTGTCGATCTTCATGCCGGCCCACGGCTGCACCAGCTCATCGACCGCACGGCGAAAGGCGCGCGCATCGCCCAGCAGCGTTGTGATGTCGCGAAACATGATGCCGGGCTTCGGATAATCCGGAATGTTTCGGATCGCCGCGCGCAGGTCATCTTTAAGTGAAGAGGCCATGATCAGTGTTCGCTCCGTCAAGCTCCCGGCAACCACCGACGCGGCGTCTCTCGTTTGTCTTCGTATGCCGCCTCGAACACCGGAGCGGCGAGTGTCGACTCGATATGCAGGACCGTTTTGCCGGTATTTGAAAAACCGTGTTTGCGGCCGGCCGGAACGATGACCAACTGGCCGCTGGTCAGCGTGACATGCTGATCGTCGATCCACACGTCAGCCTGCCCTTCACGGACGCATAGAATTTCTTCCACCGCATGCAGGTGGCTTGGCGCACCGTGTCCCGGGTCGCACCATTGCTCGAAAAGGCAAAGCTGAGTGGCGCTGTTCGCTGCGGAGGCCTTCATACGCGTCCTGACACCCGCTCGCCATTCTTCGTTGGATTGCCGGTTTACGTCGACGATCTGCATGGTGCCCTCAATGACTTGCATAACATCTGGATGGTCTATTTGCTTGCCTTGCGGCTGAGACCGAGGCGATCGATTACTTTGGCATAGAGTTCGAGGTCGTCCTGCATGAAGCGGACGTAATTCGCCGTGCCGTTTTCCTGCATATCCATGCCGAGGATTTCCATGCGCTCGGCCATCGCCGGTTCGCGCATGATTTTCGCGATGGCCGACTGCAATCGCTTGACCGACTTCGGTGCCATGCCGGCGGGAGCCTGCAGGCCCAGCATATCGGCGACATCAAAACCCTTGATGCCGGCCTCGTCGCAGGTCGGAACGTCGGGCAGGGATACGGCACGCTTGAGCACGCTCACGCACAGACCGCGCAGCGTCCCCGCCTTGATATGCGAAATCACATTCGGAAGACCGGACCACCCCGCTTGAATCTCGCCGGTCAACAAACCATTCACGAGTGCGGTGCCGCCGCGGTAAGGGACGTGCAGCAACTTGATTCCGGTCCGCTCGGCGAAAATTTCCATCGTCAAATGATGGATCGATCCGGCGCCCGCAGAACCGAAACTCATTATCCCCGGTTTTGATTTTGCTAACGTGATGAATTCGCTCACGTTGCTGGCGGATACCGATGGGATGATCACCAGGGCGGTCGGCACGGTCGCGAGCGCGGTAATCGGCGTGAAATCCTTCAGCTTGTAAGTTGCGTCCGGGCTCATGTTGATATTGATCGCCAAGGCCCCGGAATCGTTCAGCATCAACAGGTAGCCATCCGCTGATGCTTCGGCGATGCGTTTTGCCGCCAATATGCCCCCAGCGCCCGGAACGTTTTCGACGACGAATGGTTGGCCAAGAACTTCTGCAAGGCGCTGAGACAGCAGGCGCGCCAAAACGTCAGGATTGCCTCCCGGTGCTGCGGCCGCCAGCACATGCACCGGGCGATTGGGATATTCCTGCGCATCGACCGTGCCGGCCAGATTCGTCACAGCAAGTACGATTGCAAGATACAAGACGCCGCGTTGCATGCTCCTCCTCATTCAATCGGCTAGGCCTCGCCCCAGATATCGTTGGCGAGTTCAACAACGAGGCGAAGCTTAGCTTCCTGCACTTCAGGCGTCACCGGATTGCCAGTGTCCACGCTGGCAAATCCGCATTGCGGGCTCACCGCCAAACGATCGAGTGCTACATGCCGGCTCGCTTCCTCGACGCGCCGGCGCAGACCAGCCTTGTCTTCCAAAACTGGCGTCTTTGACGAAATCAACCCAAGCACGATTGATTTGTGGTCGGGGACAAATCGCAGCGGGGTGAAAGTGCCCGCGCGCGGGGTGTCGAATTCGAGAAAATAGAACGGAATCTCGAGCGCATTGAAAAGCCGTTCGGCAACATTCTCGTAGCTACCCTCGGCGTGCCAATGCCCGCCGCGGTTACCCCGACAAAGATGCATTCCAATATGCAGGCCTTTGGGTGCTTTGCGCAGAACACAATTGGTAATTGCAATGTACTTATCGAACAATATGCTCCAATCGTCGCCTCGCGCCGCGAGAGCCGCCTGGACATCCGGATCGCCAAATTTTGCGAATGCAGTTTCGTCGATCTGAACGTAGCGACAACCCACCTCGGCCAACCCAACCAATTCGCTTTCGAAGGCTTTGACGATGTCATCCCAGAATTGAGCGATGTCATCATAAGCGTGCGCGAGCACGGCGGCATCGCCGCCACGGAAGTGCAGCGCACAGGGTCCCGGGATCGTGATCTTGGGAAGCAGCCTCGTCCTGCTTTTCAGAAAATCGAAGTCGGCAACATTGATCGCGTGCGTCCAGCCCACCCGGCTTTTGATAAGTGCCGTCGGCTGCTGCCCTCGCCCCGCACCCGCTGCTCCACCTTTGGCATCGACACCGGCGACGGTATCGATGCTCAGCTCACCGAGTTGCTGGTAGAAAAAACTGTGATACGAGCGGCGGCGGAATTCGCCGTCGGTGGCGAACCGCAACCCTAGGCGTTCCTGCAATGCGAGCGCATCCGAGATCGCAGAGTTTTCTGCCGCCGTCAGTTCGGCCCGTGAAATCTCTCCGCGTGAGAAGCGCTCACGTTCGTGCAGAAGACCCTTCGGCCGCAACAGGCTCCCGATGTGTTCCGCGCGAAAAGGCGGCTTCTCGCGCGTGACCGCGCCGGCCCGAATGTTCATGGCGGGAAGGCTAACGTCCGAGTACCCTGCCCGCAACGGCATCGAGCCTTTTGATCAGCTCAGGGTCACGCGCCTGCGGCGCCGTTATGAGCGCGGTGTCGAGCGCACGATCGGAACCGATCGGGCACGTCTCGTGCTCGCGCGGAAAATCCCGTGCCAGCCCGGCAACAAGCTCCTTGGCTCTGTCAGCGTTAGCCAACAAAACCTTGATGATGTCCTGAACCGTCACTGCATCGTGGTCCGGATGCCAACAATCGAAGTCGGTCACCATGGCGACGGTGGCGTAACAAATCTCGGCCTCCCGCGCGAGTTTGGCCTCGGGCATGTTGGTCATACCAATCACGGAATAGCCGAGTTGTTTATAAGTGATGCTCTCTGCGTAGGTGGAGAACTGCGGGCCTTCGATGCAGACATACGTTCCGCCCCAGCGCGGTGTGATGCCTGCGGACACGGCCGCCGCGCGCAAGTGGGCGCGCAACAACGGCGACACCGGATGAGCCATTGAAACATGGGCCACCAATCCCTTGCCGAAGAAGGAGCTCTCGCGCCTGTAGGTGCGATCGACAAATTGGTCGACCAGAACGAAGGACCCCGGTGGCAGTTCTTCCTTGAATGAGCCGCACGCGGACAGGGAAACCAGATCGGTGACGCCCGCGCGCTTCAATACATCGATATTGGCGCGGTAGTTGATGTCAGAGGGGGACAGTCGGTGACCCTCATCATGGCGCGAGAGAAATACGACAGGCAGTCCTGCGATTTCCCCGATACGCAGTGGACCGGATGGATCGCCCCACGGACTTGCAATCCGTTGCTCTCGTACATTGCCAAGGCCCGGTAAATCATAGATGCCAGACCCGCCGATGATGCCGAGAACAGATTTCGCCATGCACGCTCGCAAGTGTGAAGAGAAGAGCGCGTTGAGCCTATACGAGCCAGCAAAAAAACGCAGGGCCCCGAACCGGAGCCCTTCACGCGACAAAAATTGCACGGCTGTCAGGCCGCAGTCTTCTTCGGGTCCTGTCCACGGGCAATTTCACGCGGCTTCTCGAGTTCGTGCCACACTTTCTTCTTGGTGAAATACATCAGTCCGGCGAGCACGATCAGAAAAACCATGACCTGCATGCCCATGCGCTTGCGCGCCACCAGGTGCGGCTCGGCTGCCCACATCAGGAATGCGGAGATATCTTTCGAATATTGCTCAAGCGTTTGCGGCGCACCATCGTCGTAGGTCACCTGGCCCGCCTGCAGTGGAGGCGGCATCGCAATATTGTGGCCCGGGAAATACTTGTTGTAGTGCCCGTTTTGCGGCAGCTGGAAGTCTTTCGGTGGTTCCTCGTACCCGTTCAGCAGCGCTGCGATATAGTCCGGCCCCTGCTCCTGATATTGCGTGATCGTATCGAACACCCACCAGGGGAAACCGCGCTCAAACGTGCGGGCCTTCGCCAGGGTCGACATGTCGGGTGGCGCAACGCCGTGTACTGCCTTGGCCGCGAGTTCATTCGCGAACGGCGGCGGGAAAGTATCTGCGAGACGACCGGGGCGTTCAGTTGGTTCACCCTTATCGTCAAGATCCTTGATCTTATACTCAGAGGCAACTGCCGCTGCCTGCGCTTCCGAGAAGCCCGGACCACCTGGATCGGCCAAGTTGCGGAAAGCCAGCATCTGTATCGAGTGGCAGACTTGGCAGACTTCCTTGTAAATCTTGAAGCCGCGCTGGAGTTGTCCCTGGTCGTAACGGCCGAACGGGCCGGAAAAAGACCACTTCTGCATTGGCGGGTTCGGCGTGTCGTGCTCTTGGGCGATCGCCGGCGCGACCACCCCGACACAACCTGCAAGTGCGAGAGCGACGATGGTACGATGCACCTTCATAGTCATATTTCCCTGCTCATGCTTTCGCGCCCAGCACCGATTCCGAAATTGAATTCGGCAGCGGCTTGGTTTTCTCGAAGATGCCGAGGAGCGGCAGGATGACCAGGAAAAACGCGAAGTAATAAATAGTGAAGACCCGCGCGAGAATCACGTAGATTCCCTCAGGCGGCTTGGAGCCCAGCCAGCCGAGCCCGACGCACACGATCACGAACAGCCAAAAGAACTGTCTGAACAAGGGCCGATAGCTGGCCGAACGCACCCTCGAGGTGTCGAGCCACGGCAGAAACGCCAGAATCACAATCGAAGCGCCGAGCGCGATGACACCCATCAGCTTGTCCGGAATTGCGCGCAGGATCGCGTAGAATGGCAGGTAATACCATTCCGGCACGATGTGCGTCGGTGTCACCGCAGGATTGGCCGGGATGTAGTTGTCGGCGTGGCCGAGGAAATTCGGGATATAGAACACGAACCAGGCGAAGAGGATGACAAACACCGCCATGAAGAACCCGTCTTTCACCGTTGCATAAGGCGTGAACGCCACGGTGTCTTTTTCCGACTTGGGCTCGATGCCGGTGGGATTGTTCTGGCCAACGACGTGCAATGCCCAGATGTGAAGCACGACCACGCCCGCAATCACAAAAGGCAACAGGTAGTGCAACGAGTAGAACCGGTTGAGCGTCGGATTTCCCACCGCGTAGCCGCCCCAAAGCCAGGTAACGATCGTGTCGCCAACGCCGGGAATGGCCGAAAACAGATTGGTGATCACGGTTGCGGCCCAGAAGCTCATCTGGCCCCAGACGAGCACGTAACCCATAAAGCCTGTAGCCATCATCAGCAGGTAGATGACCACGCCGAGAATCCAGAGCACCTCGCGCGGCTCCTTGTAAGAGCCGTAATAGATGCCGCGAAACATGTGGACGTAGACGGCGAAGAAGAACATCGACGCGCCGTTGGCGTGCAGGTACCGCAACAGCCAACCAAAATTGACGTCGCGCATAATGCCTTCTACAGATCGGAAGGCGAGATCAACCTGCGGCGTATAATGCATCGCCAGCACGACGCCGGTGATGATCTGCACGCCGAGCATGAATGCGAGGATGCCGCCGAACGTCCAGAGATAGTTCAGATTGCGCGGCACCGGATAGACCACGAAGGAAGAATGTACCAAGCCACCGATCGGCAACCTTTTCTCGAGCCATTGCAGAACCTTGCTCTGCGGTTGGTAGGTCGAGTGTCCGCTCATGATTGAACCTTGAATGCGACGTTTCGTTCAGCCGATTTGGATTTTCGTGTCGGAAACAAACTTGTAGGGCGGCAGCGCGAGATTTTTCGGCGCCGGACCTCTGCGGATACGGCCCGCGGTGTCGTACTGCGAGCCGTGGCATGGACAGAACCAGCCGTCATA
>DASRAF010000488.1:0-3249 GCA_035638295.1 Pseudolabrys sp. | reverse complement strand
CCTATCCCAGTCGATATTGGGCCGCCGATGGTGGATTGATGAGCTATGGGGCAAACATTGCTGAACAATATCGACAAGCTGCTGATTACATAAGTCGGATACTCAAAGGCGAGAAACCAGCCGATCTGCCGGTGCAGGTGCCCACCCAGTACCAGCTCATCATCAACGTCAGGACCGCCAAGACACTCGGCATTGAAGTGCCGCCCACACTGCTCGGCCGCGCCGATGAGGTCATTGAGTAAGTTGGGCGCGCCTTCCAAGGAGTATCTTGCCGCACCTGCTCACTTCCGGTTATGACGCTGTGGACGGCTCCTCCACCGGCACGCGAGTGCCATGGATGTGGGGGCTGCTTGAAGCTCCCACGATTCGGAGGAGCTACGCATGCAAACCATTACGACAATCGGCCTCGACATCGCGAAATCAGTGTTTCAGGTGCACGGCGTTGATGTTGCCGGCCAAGTGGTGATTCGCCGTCAGTTGAAGCGTCGGTACGTTCTAGCGTTTTTCCAAAAACTGTCGCCATGCCTAGTCGGCATCGAGGCCTGCGCCTCATCGCATTATTGGTCGCGCGAGCTCCAAGCCCTTGGTCACAGCGTGCGCCTGATGCCACCTGCCTACGTGAAGCCCTACGTCAAGCGGCAGAAGAACGACATGGCCGACGCTGAGGCAATTTGTGAGGCAGTCACCAGAGCCAATATGCGGTTCGTGCCAACCAAGACGCCTGAGCAGCAAAGCGGACTGATACTCCATCGCACGCGCCATCTGTTCATCCGCCAGCAGACCTCAGTGATCAATGCGATCCGCGCTCACCTTGCCGAGTTTGGTGTTATCGCGCCGGTCGGGCGCAAAGGCGTCGAGGAGCTGCTACGTGTCGTTGCCGATCCGAACGACAAACGGGTGCCTGAGGTTGTGCGTGCATGCCTTGCCGCACTGGGCAGCCAACTGCTCAGCCTCAAAAAGCAAATCTTAGACTTTGATCGAATGATCCTGGCTTGGCACCGCTCCAATCAAACGAGCAAGCGCCTTAACTGCATTCCTGGCGTCGGTCCGCTGCTCGCCACCGCTCTGGTGGCAAGTGTTGCCGATCCCAAAACCTTCCGGTCAGGTCGCAACTTCTCGGCCTGGATTGGGTTGGTGCCGAAGCAGCACTCAAGCGGAGGTCGGGACAGGCTCGGCAGTATCAGCAAACAGGGCGACCGCTATCTGCGCAGCCTATTCGTGGCTGGCGCACTCGCGGTGATCCGCTATGCCAAACTCCATGGCACCAATCATCGGCCCTGGCTTACCACGTTACTGGCTCGACGGCCGACCAAAGTGGCGGCTATCGCGCTGGCCAACAAGCTTGCTCGGATGGCCTGGGCACTGATGGCCAGGGGAGAGCGATACAATTATCCGGCCGCGCTCAGGCCGTAGCGAGATCGCGCCGAGTATCCGGCGTGATGTGAAGGTTGGGAGGGCGAACAGCACGTAATGCAGAGCCGGTCGATCCGGCGATCAGGACAACCCACTCGTGCCACAGCATCCTTGAATGCGAGGTTTTGACCGGGACCTGATCCGCGGAGGGCATTATGGCCAGCGGCCCCGTGTGCCGCGCTAACAGATCCTATGAAGGTGGTCCGAGCCGGCTAAGCTGCCGGCCATCCCAAACTGGAGGATCTTTTGATGTCGCAGACCGCCGCCGTGCTTACCCCTGCCGCTGTGGACTATGAGCGGACGCTCGTTCTCTCGATTGAAATGAGTAACAAAAGTTGGGTACTCGCTGCGCAGGTGCCTGGCCTACCGCATACGAAAGCGAAACGGACGATCAATCCAGAAGCCGAAGCATTGTCGGCGGCCATTGCAGGATATCGCGCCCGCGCCGCCGCTGTGGGCCGCAGCATTGAGAGAGTAATCGCCGTCTACGAGGCTGGATGGTCGGGCTTCTGGCTGGCGCGGTGGCTTATGGGCCATGGGGTGGAAGTATACGTTATCCAGCCTTCCAGCGTACCGGTCGATCGTCGGATGCGCCGCGCAAAGTCTGACGGCATTGATGCCGAGTTGCTGCTTCGAACACTGCTCGCTTGGCTGCGAGGCGAGCCGCGCGTGTGTTCGATGGTTCCGATTCCCGACGAGGCCGATGAAGATGCCCGTCGGGGTGTTCGCGAGCGGGCAGAACTCATCTCCGAGCGCGTCGGTTTGGTGAACCGGATCACTGCTGTTCTGGCAACGCTTGGCGTGAGCGATTACAATCCATTGCTCCGGAACCGACATCACCGTCTGGCCGAATTACGCACTGGTCTCGGCAAGTCGCTACCCCTGAATGCGCACGCCAAGATCGTACGTTTGCTTGCTCGGTTGGAACTGGTCCTCGCGCAGCTCGCTGTGTTGGAGCATGAGCGTGATGCTGTAATGGAAGCAGACGCTTCCGACCAAGCTAGTAAGATGATCCAGCAGCTTGCGAGCCTGCGCGGTATCGGCGTTCAGAGCGCAACCGTTCTGGTGCGCGAAGCGTTTGTACGCCGCTTCGCCAACGGCAAGGCACTCGGATCATACGCCGGCCTGGCATCCTCGCCGTACAGCAGTGGTGGGATCGACCGCGAACAGGGCATCGGAAAGGGCGGAAACCGGCGGGTCAGAACCGTGATGGTCGAGCTTGCGTGGCTATGGACGCGCTACCAACCCGCTGCTGCTCAGGTTTGCTGGTTCCGCGAACGGGTTGGATCAACTGGACGGCGCGTTCGCAAAGTCATGGTAGTGGCCCTGGCGAGAAAACTGCTGATCGCGCTATGGCGGTTCGTCACCGACGGTGTGATACCTGCAGGTGCAGTCTTGAAGCCTGCTGCTACCTGATCAGTCTCCAATCCGGCTTGCGCTGCGAGTGCCGAGCAGCCGGTGATCCGAGGGAACGTCGCCGTTGTTCGGCGTGGCGCTACGGCGCCGTCTTCACAGAGTGGTGTCGTTCTCTTGGAGCTCTCCCGTCCCGAATGCGGGACAGTGGGTTGGGATCAGCTCCCACCGGATGTGAGGTTTTGCAGGGAAGCCTGCAGGAATGAGAGCCCCGCCTTGGATCACGTTCTGCTGCCCTTCTCGGCCCTTGACGGAGAAACCATCATGTGAGGCCGAACACATGGCTGCACCGACCCAAGCCTGTAACGTGAAGATTCTCCTTGCCAACCCGGAGCCGTCCACACATGGGTTGGTGCCGAAGCAGCACTCAAGCGGAGGTCGGGACAGGCTCGGCAGTATCAGCAAACAGGGCGACCGCTATCT
>DASRAF010000487.1:0-10224 GCA_035638295.1 Pseudolabrys sp. | reverse complement strand
TGGCCTCAACCTGCGCCATTATCCAAAAACCGGGGCGTTTGCAGGCGATATTGGGATCAGCTGCGACGAGACAACCAGCCCCGATGTGATCAAACGCGTCTGGCGCGCCTTCGTTGGCGAAGGCAAACCGTTGCCCTCTTTTGATAGCCTGGCGCGCGCTTCAGACAATGCGATACCAACTTCGCTCGCGCGCAAATCGGATTTCATGCGCCATCCGGTATTTCATCGGTATCGGTCCGAAACAGAAATGCTGCGCTACCTGCGCCGGCTCTCTGATCGTGATCTAGCGCTTGACCGCACCATGATTCCACTCGGGTCCTGCACCATGAAGTTGAATGCTACCGCCGAGATGATGCCGCTTACGTGGCCCGGCTTTGCGCGGATTCATCCATGCGCACCTGCCGACCAAGTGCAGGGTTATGCTGATCTTATAGCCGATCTGAAGCAAAAGCTTTGCATCATCTCGGGCTATGACGCCGCATCCCTACAGCCAAACTCTGGTGCGCAGGGCGAATATGCGGGCCTGCTTACGATTCGCGCATATCATCGCAGTCGCGGCGACATGAAACGTACGGTCTGTCTTATTCCTACATCCGCGCACGGTACAAATCCCGCTTCGGCTCAGATGGCGGGGATGGAAGTGGTCGCCGTTGCTTGCGACACGGCTGGCAATGTTGATGTTGATGATCTGCGTCTCAAGATCGACACGTATGCGGATCGTCTCGCAGCTTTGATGGTCACTTATCCCTCGACCCATGGCGTCTACGAGGAAGCGATCGGTACTATTTGCGACATTGTCCATGCAGCGGGCGGTCAGGTCTATCTTGACGGCGCGAATCTCAATGCGATGGTCGGCCTTTGCAAGCCGGGCGAATGCGGTGCGGATGTCAGCCACTTCAATCTGCATAAGACCTTCTGCATCCCACATGGTGGCGGCGGTCCCGGCATGGGTCCGATCGGGGTCAAGAAGCATCTTGTGCCATTCCTGCCGTCCGACCCGCAAACCTTCGATGGCTCAAACGGTGTGGGCCCGGTCTCGGCCGCGCACTATGGCTCTGCGTCAATCCTCACGATTGCGTGGGCATATATACTGATGATGGGCGGCACAGGCCTGACCGAAGCTACGCGGCACGCGATTCTGAACGCGAACTACATTGCCCATCGTCTGAGCCCGCACTACCCAATTCTATTCAAAGGGACAAACAATCGTGTTGCACATGAATGCATAATCGATATTCGCTCGCTCAAGGATTCGAGCGGTGTGACTGTCGATGACGTGGCCAAGCGCTTAATCGACCATGGATTTCATGCGCCGACCATGAGCTTTCCGGTAGCAGGGACGCTGATGATCGAGCCGACAGAATCGGAATCGCTCACCGAGATCGATCGCTTCTGTGACGCCATGATTTCGATCCGGGAAGAGATCCGCGACATTGAGATCGGAAAGTTGTCGAAAACCGACAATCCCCTCAAGAATGCGCCACACACCATCGCCGATCTGATCGCGCCTGACTGGAAGCATGGTTATTCGCGGGAGATAGCCTGCTTCCCTAATGGTCGGTCAGTGCGCGCCCAAATAGACAAGTATTGGAGTCCAGTGAATCGTATCGACGGAGTGTATGGCGATCGCAACTTGGTCTGCGCATGCCCGCCAATGGAAGAATACGCTGAACAAACTAAACGTTCCGGCAAAAGCGTCAAAAATGTCTCAGCGACTGATGGGGAAAGACTTATTTTCCCCTGAGCCGAATGGTCGTTATTCAAGACGGAAGAGGATCAAGGTCCGCATAAACGCTTCATTGCAGGTTCAACCACCAACCGCGTGCTCGAGACCGCCGCCGCGGACCGACCAGCCAGTAAAGCGCGTTTCCAGAAGCGCGAAGATGGCGTACATGCCGACGCCCATCACGCCGACTACAATAAGCGCTGCGAAGACGAGCGGTACGTTGAAGTTGGAACTGGCGATCAGCATCACGTTGCCGATGCCATTGTTGCCCGCGATGATCTCCGCGATGACAGTGCCGACAAATGACAAAGTGATCGCAATCTTCAGCGAGGCGAAGAAGTACGGAAGCGACCGCGGAATGCCGACCTTCACGATCATGTCACGCCGTGTGGCGCCGAGCACACGCAACACATCGAGAAGCTCCGGCTCGATGGTTGCAAATCCAGTGGCGACGTTGACCACCACCGGGAAGAACGACAGCAAAAATGCTGTGATGATGGCGGGAATCGTGCCGACGCCGAACCAGATAACCAGCACCGGCACCAGCGCCGCTTTGGGCACGCTGTTGAAGCCGATCAATAACGGGTAGAGGGAACTGTACACGAGTCGGAACGAGCCAACGAGGATGCCTAGCACCAGTCCGAAAAAAACTGCGAAGGCGAAGCCCGCCAGCGTGGTGCCGAGAGTAGCCAACCCGTGTATCATGAGGGGATAACGGAAATTGTAGAGCGCGGTGAACGCCTCGATGGGGGACGGCAGGACGAAATTTTCAATGTGAAATATTTTGACGACCAGCCACCATAACATCAGAAAGATGAGAGCCGTGATCCATGGCGCCAGACGTTCAACTTGTGCTCTGTTCATAATGTCTTTCCCAAGCTGATATGATGACGGCATTCGTGCACGAGATCGACGAAGTCGGCCTGGAAGGTCATGTCCAACGTTCGCGGTCGCGGCAACGGGATCGGTCGGGACGCGATCACGCGCCCCGGGCGCGCGCACATAATGTGTACCGTTTCGCTTAGAAAGACCGCTTCCCGCAGCTCATGAGTCACTAATATCACTGTGCATTTCCGGTGCATCCACAGGCTCTGCAATACCCCCCACAATTCCTCGCGGGTGAAGGCGTCGAGCGCCGCGAAGGGTTCATCTAGCAGCAGGATCGAGGGACTGTGGATCAGAGCACGGCAGAGCTGAGCGCGCTGTTGCATACCGCCAGAGAGCTGCCACGGCATGCGGTCGCCAAATTCCAAAAGGCCGACGGTCCCCAGCAGCTCGTCCGCGCGGGCGCGCTTCAATTCGCTCTTCGGTTCGCTTCGATAAGGCTCAACGATCTCAAGCGGCAACAGTACGTTGTCCCGGATATTGCGCCACGGCAGCAAGGTGGCGTTCTGAAACGCCATGCCGACGTTCTTCAGTGGCTTCGTCACTTCCTCGCCACCGACGCGAACCGAACCCTGCGAGCTTTTGACCAGTCCCGAGACAAGCTTGAGGAGTGTCGACTTGCCGCAGCCGCTCGGACCGACCAGGGCGATGAACTCGTTGCGGCCAACCGAGAGATGGGCCTTGGACAATGCAAGCGTCGCGGTACCCTTGTCGACACCGGAACGATCGCCATAGATCAGATCGATATCGGCGATTTCAATAAAGTTCATTTCCGCCTCGCCGTCGGCACAGGATGGCGCTACTTAACCATCCTGTCTTTTGCCGTCGGCAGGTACGACGAGTTGAACACCTCGTCGGCCTTCGGAATGGTTGGTAGCTTGTAGCCTTGCGCGACAATTTCGATGCCGCGCTGCAGCCGGGCCTTGTCGACGTCACCGAAGCCGTCCTTCAGCACGTTCGGCGTGACGATACAGCACTCCATAGCAAGCTTCAGCCGGTCACGCTCGATGTTCGCGTCAAGTAGCGGCTCGTATTTCAAGGTCATCTGGACGGCCATTTCGGGGTCCCTGACCATGTCCTGCACGCCTTTAATCGTCGCGCGGATAAAGCCCTTCACCGCATCAGGATTTTCCTTGAGGAAAGTCGGCGATGCCGCGACGCCGTTGCCGTAAAGGTCGAGTCCATGATCCCGGTACATGAACGTGCCGACCTGGTCGGGGTTCACGCCCTTCGCCTTCAGTTCCAGCATGGTGTTGAAGATTTGCCCGATGATGGCGTCCACTTCGCGCTTCGCCAGCAGCGTTTCACGCAGTTTGGGGTCGATGAATTTGACGTTCACCTTCGATTCATCGATGCCGGCATGCTGCGTGAACGTCGGAAACAGCTTGAAGCTAGCGTCATGGGCGGCGGCTCCCAGCGACTTGCCCTCGAGATCTTTCGGCTTTTTGATCGAGCTTGATTTCAGGTACGCAATGCCTGCCGGAGCCTGCTCATAACCCATCATCACCACGGGGAAGGATCTGTCGGGGTTTTTTGAGTCAAAATCCTCGACGACGCTGATGTCCGGGTAGCCCATGTCATAGACACCACTTGCCATCTGCTGGACAAGTCCAACGGAACCCTTGCCGCGATCGATGACGACATCGAGCCCCTCCGCTTTGTAGTAACCCTTGTACAAGGCGATAAAAAAGGGAGAGTGCACCGATCCCGGAATCCAATCGAGCGAGAAACGGATCTTCGTTTCGGCGCGAGCAGAACCAGTCGCAGCCATGCAGAAAGCTGCCAAGCCGATCACGGTGACGAAGCGAGCAACGGTCTTCACTTGCACCTCCTGTATGATTTCGCCCTAGACGCTAGTTTTTTCAGCGTGGGTTTAGTCATCCCCCATTCAGCGTAATTCCGGCGCTTTCGAGAATTTCGCGGGCCTTCGTGCGCTGTTCATCGGAGATGATTAGACGCTCGGCAAAATCACGACCAACCGGGCGCGTGGCATCGATGCCCATCTTGGTGACCGTGAAATTCTGCGGATCGGAGGTCGGATCGAGGATCGCCGCCTTGGCGCCCGGAATGAAGAAGATATCCTTCTCCGCGCGAACGCGCGTCGCCACGGCCCACATCACATCATTGAGATTGAAGATATCGACGTCGTCATCCACGACGATAACGTATTTCGTGTACAGCTCTGTACCGAGAGCAGCCATGATGGCCATCTGCGGCTCGCCGTCCGCTGTCTTTTTTATCGAGATAAATGCGACGAAAGCACCGCATGTCGTATGGGGAACATGGACATTGCGTACATTGGGAATATTGCGCCGCAAAGCATTCAGGATCTCCCCCTCGCGTGTGACGCAGGACACAAGGATATGATCTTTGGACATGCCCGACGTGACGCTTTGATACATAGCGTCGGCGCGCATCCGGATGCGCTTGGCGACGAAAACATTTTGTGTGCTGCGATAGGATGCGTAGCCGGTGAATTCTCCGAACGGGCCTTCTGGCTCGTGTACACCGGCAAGAATCTCACCCTCGATCACGATCTCAGCGCCGGCTGGGATCTCTAGGTCATCGATTCCACTGCGGGCGAGCCGATACGGTTCGCCGAAAAGACCGCCAATGATCTCGAATTTCCGCACGTTCGGTGGATAGGCGTACACCATCGAACCCATGTAGTGCAGAGGATGCGTGCCGATCGTGATCACGGCTGGTAATGCTTGGCCACGCTCCTCCGCTCGTCGGTGAAACTCGTACATCCGCCGACGCGAGTGCAGCGACACGCCGAGCCGGTCCTTCCCTTTGAGCATCAAACGATGGAAACCGGTCGTGTCGACGCCGGTCACCGGATCGCGCGCCGAAATCTGACCGGCCGTAATGTAAGGAGCACCGTCCACCGAGAACTGCAGCGGAATCGGAAGCTTGTATAGATCGACTTCGTCATCCTCGATCACCACCTCGTTCCACGGTGCTTCCGGCACGAGTTCGCAGGGGATGTATTTTTGACACCTCTCGCGGAACGCCGTCGGAAGCTGGCTTTGTTCGACGCCGAGGCAAGCTGCCAATAGCCGGCGATTTGCCGCCACATTGGTAACCACGGGTATGTTAAATCCCCCAGGCCTTTCGAAGATCACGACCGGATTTTTTCCCGCGCGTTCGAGCTCAAACACAACAGATGTCATCTCGAGCCGTAGATCGACTGACTCGCTGACGCGCAGGAGCTGGTCTGGATAATCCGTTTCGACCATCTTGAGGAAGCCGCGCAGACTTTGCATATCGACATTATCCGCGCGACCTGCCATTGGCGGCTACCTCAACTGAACCTAATGTTAGAACAATGATAAGACAGTCCTTACAGCGGGGCAACAACGGATCGCGGCGTCAGCACGCAGGCGTTGTGCCTGGTGACGATGGTCGTTCCGCCGATGGCTCGCAGAAACGGTTTCACCGTGCCCGATTCTGCGCCTATGATTCCATGTGTGGGGAAGTAGGAGAAATCTCAATGAATCGCTTCAACCTTGGGGCGCACACAAGGAAAATTTCGACAACGTCACCCGAAGCGCAACGCTGGTTTGATATCGGCTTGAATTGGTGTTTCGGATTCAATTTTGAGGAAGGGTTGAAGTGTTTTCAGAAAGCGAAGGAATACGATCCCGATTGTGCGATGCTCTATTGGGCCGTCGCGTACAGCCAGAGTCCCTTTTACAATCTACTCTGGCGCGAGCAGGGCGAGAGAGAGGCCGACACGCACGCCCGAATTGCTTATGAAAACATTTTGAAAGCGCGCTCTTTGGCGAGACGAGCGACAGAGGTCGAAACCCAGTTGATTGAAGCTCTCGCCAAGCGATTTCAAAAGCCCCAATTTGTTTCGCCCGAGGAATTTGATCGCTGGGATGACGACTACGCTGCTCAGATGCGCAGAGTTTATTACAATTTTCCGAACGATCACGACGTGATGGGGCTGTTCGTTGAGGCACTTATAATGCGGACACCGCGCGCTCTCTGGGACCTTAAGACAGGCGCGCCCGCCACGAACTCCGATGCTGCCGAGGCATTGATGGTCTGCGAGCGCTCGATAGCGTTGGCTGATAAGGCTGGATCAAAGCAGCATCCAGCAATTGTGCATTTGCATATCCATCTGATGGAAATGTCAAAGGAACCAGAGCGAGCGGTGCGCTCAGCCGACCACCTTTCAACACAATGTCCGGACGCAGGACATATGAATCACATGCCAGGGCATATTTATTTTTTATGTGGGGAATATGAGAAGGCCAAGGTGGCTAGTGAAAAGGCGATACGCGCTGACGACATGTACGTCGATTATGCCGGATTTCTTAATTTCTATACAGCTGCTCGCTGCCATGATCTTCATTTCATGATTTATACGTGCAATTTTCTTGGTCAGTATAGTCCGGCAATGGAAGCCGCAGAGAAGCTCCGCACCTCCATCACGGAGGAAATACTTTCCCTTGAAGATCGTCCGAAGCTCATTATGACGTTGGAAGCCTACCATTCCATGCGATTGCATGTGATGGTCCGTTTTGGACGCTGGCAGTCGATTATCATAGATCCTCTGCCAGAAGATCCCAAGTTGTACCCGGTGACGACCGCAATGCATCACTACGCCAAGGGTGTTGCCTATGCTTCACTCAAGCGAATCGCGGAAGCTGAGGAAGAGCGTCAATTACTTACTGAGAGTATTCAAAGAATTCCGGATTGGCGGAGATTTTCCAATAACCCTGCGAAAAACGTCCTGGCGGTCGGGCAAAAAATGCTTGATGGCGAGTTGGAATATCATCGCGGCAACCACCGCGAGGGTTATTTTCATTTAAGGGAGAGCGTTCGTCTCGACGATAATCTCAAATATCATGAACCTTGGGCATGGATGCATCCACCTCGACACGCTTTGGCAGCTCTTTTGGCGGAGCAGGGTTACTACGACGAAGCCGAACAAGCGTATCGCGAAGACCTCGGTTTGACAGAAAAAATCCAAAGATGCGCGCATCATCCGGACAATGTCTGGGCGCTGCATGGGCTCGTTGAATGTTTGCAAAACCGCGGAGAGTCGGCCCAGTTGCTAAAATTCAGAGAAAAGCTCGCACATGCCATGCGGAAGGCTGATGTTCTAATTACGTCGTCCTGCATGTGCCGTATAAACGTTCTTCCGACTGACACATGTTGTCCGTCGGCTGTGCCCAATCTGACTTCGGTGTAAGAATCTGAAGTCCTCTAGTGATGATGCCGAGCCGCCGCTCCTTGCCGTCACGGTACACCCGTTTCCCGTGTAAGCTTCTTTGCCACTTTTTCGGCGATGAGAATGGCGCCAACTGCGAACCCAGATGCTAACGACTAGTTGTGTTGAGCCTAAGCAAGGACCACGCACGGCTCGACAATAGGGCCTGTCATGCCTACGATCGTTGTTGTCGCGGAAACACCCAATGATAAAGCACACTCAGCAACACAAAGAGTCGCATCGACCTTCCGAGATTCTTGAGGCGTTGAGACGTCTCGAATTCGGCGCAGCGGTTGCCGTGCCTGACGGGTGGCTTGGCGAGATTCTTGTGCGCATCGAACAGGAGCCGACCATGCGACTCGTGCGTGCAACGCATGAAGAGGAAGCGCTTGCTATCGCATGCGGCATTCGACTCGGCGGCGTGCGCACAGTGTTGATTGTTCAGAACGCGGGATTGCTCAGTATGGGCGCCGGTATGGTCTGCCTCGCCCAGCGCTACCAGTTTCCACTTCTAATGCTGGTTTCCTATCGCGGGACCGCGGAGGATCCCGTATTTTACCACATTCCCAAAGGCCGAGCGACGGAGCCCGTAATTCAAGGACTTGGGCTGGCCTACGTCCGCGCAGATCGCAATAAGGCGATCGGTCCCCAGATTGAGGCGGCAGCGACTTATGCCGACGAGAGCTCGAGTCCCATTGCGGTCCTGCTTTCACGGGAGGATATACAATGGTGAGCGGTGCACGCCCTAGCAGAGCCGACTACTATCAAGTGCTCGCGAGCGCGCTGCCGTCGCAAACGCTTGTCGTCACAGCCCTCGGCAATGCCTCTTATCTTTGGGCGGCAATGCACCACACGCCAGAGAATTTTTATATTGAGGACGCGATGGGTCTCGCGCTTCCCTTGGCGCTCGGCCTGGCGATCGCGCAACCGGCCCGACGTGTCGTGGTGGTTGAGGGCGACGGAGCGCTCCTTATGCATATGGGAGCTCTTGTCACCGTTGGGGCATTGAAACCAGATAATCTAATCGTATTGTTGATTCAAAATGGCGTCCATGCAGCGTCGGGTGGACAGGCGTTGACCAGTCCAACGCTCGACCTGGCTCAGCTCGCTCGCTCGGCCGGTATTGTCCGTACGGGCAATGTGGCGACATCGAAAGATTTTGCTTCGGCGTTGAATACCGCCTTTGACACTAATGGCCTGCAAGTCCTAGTCCTGTCGACTGAGCCCGATCTCGAAGTGGTCCGCCCACCGGTTGCATTCGATCCGGTGCTGACGAAACACCGCTTCATGGCCGCGATCAAAGCACCGCGCTACATTCCAACCATGTTCGGCGGCGGCAAACTTCAAGCGGATGGCGGGGAAAGCTGAAGTCATCACTGAAATGGCCCCGGCCCGTCAGCAAACGAGCGTCTTCTGTTCGCCGGATCGGTTTGCCAATGAAGCGGAAGTTGGTGCTTTTGCTCGCCATCAGCTTACAGATCGAAAGCATGGAAAGGACGTGCAGTTGAGCGCAAACCGGCGCGGATTCCAACCTGTTTGCGGCCGCGAGACGTCTTGCTGCACGCGCGGCCATAGGAAATACTCATCCTGATGTATTTAACCGCTGTCATTTGCAGTATGCGCAACGCATGAAACACATGCCGGTCGAAACGTCCGATCGTCCGCTCGTTGTCGGCATTGCCGGCGCGTCGGGAGTGATCTACGGAATACGGCTGCTGGAACTGCTGCGCGGCTGCAACATCAAAACACATCTTATCGTCTCTCGCGCGGCGCAGATGACGCTCGCTTACGAGACCAGTCTCAAACTTGCAGATGTGGAGCGGCTGGCCACCGTTGTGCACTCCAACAACGATGTCGGCGCTGCTTGCGCCAGCGGATCGTTCGCGATACGCGGTATGATAATCGCTCCTTGTTCAATCAAAACCATGGCTGAAATCGCAACCGGAAACACGGCGAACCTGATTTCGCGTGCGGGGGACGTTGCCTTGAAGGAGCGTAGGCGCCTGGTGCTCATGTTGCGTGAAACGCCCCTCCACATCGGGCATATTCGCAACATGGCGAGCGTGACCGAAGCCGGTGCAATCGTCTATCCGCCGGTTCCGGCTTTTTACGCTTTGTCGAAGTCTATCGACGAAATGGTGGATCATACCCTCGCACGTGTCCTTGACCTTTTCGACATCGATGTCGGCAAGATTTGCCGTTGGAGCGGTGGACGCGAGCGGCTGAAACAGCGCGAGCGGCCTGACGTTTCGTAGGCAGCGGGTGAAAGCTTGGTCGAACAAGGGCCGCATAACGACCAAAGTCCGTTGCAGCCAGACAACGATTTTTGGCGCTTTTCACTTAAGGTTTATGACCAAGAAGGTGTAGCCAACGAGTGCCTCGAGTTACA
>DASRAF010000486.1:0-6361 GCA_035638295.1 Pseudolabrys sp. | reverse complement strand
GGTCCACGGCAGATTGGCGACCCGCCTGCCGACATCACCGATCTCTTCGCTTTCACGAGTCCGGAGATTCCCGCGCGCACGGTTCTCGCCATGTGCGTTTTCCCCTCAGCCGGCGAAAGTGCGGTGTTCTCGAACGTGATCGACTACGCGATTGCCATCCGCCGCGTCACGGTCGGCGGCGTCGGCAATGCGGCGAAATTCGTGCCCGCGAACGAACAGCTCCGCTTCAGCTTCCGGTTCAAGGTGCTGGAGCGCGATGCCACGGGAAAGGTGCTCCAGCACGGCGTCTGCATTCTGCCGGACGGCCGCGAGTTGCCGGTCATGGTGAACGACGAGAAGGGAACGTCGGCGGCGGAGGGCGATTTCCGCGTGTTCGCCGGGCTGCGTTCTGATCCTTTCTACCTCGCCTGGGACGCAGGGGAGCTCAAGAAACTTCCAAATCTGCTGCAGCACACTAACGTTCTCTGCATCGTCGTCGAATTCGATACGCGCCGCGTGCTGGATCCTGGGAAGGGCTCGTTGTTCGGCGCCATCGCCGAGACCGTCCCCCCGCAGCAGCGAAGCCTCATCGCACCTCCAGTCCCCCGTATCGACTGGATCGGCCGCCCCGAGCAGACGAACATACGGCTCAACAATCCCGCTCTCTCGGGGATCGACGATCTACGCGACCTGTGGAATCAGCAGACGCCTTTTGCCATTCCGAAAGAGTTGCAGCCCCTTTTCCTACAGCGCCTAAAGGACAGTTTCACCAATTGGGACATGCGCGACGGCAAGGCCGATTGGACGCCCGAAGCGCTCGCCGCCAATGCCAATGTCTTCCTTGACGATTTTCTGCTGTTCGATGTGGCCAAGCCGATCACCGACCAAAGCCATCTCGAGATCGAGAAGAGCACGCTTTACGGCCGCCCTTACCAGACGGGAGGTGGCCGCACGATCGATGCGAACTGCATCGACATCTTGCTGACCTGGCTCGTCAACCGCGATCGGGAGTTCCTCCAGGGCGGTGCGACCGGGGCGACGAAGCCGGGTTTGAAGGTGTTTCCGTACCTCGCGACGCCGAATGCGGAACTGCAGACTGTTGCCGAATCTGTCGAGCTCGCCGCAGCGCCTGACGAGGTCTGGTCGTTGATCGGTCAGTTCGGCGGCGCCTGGCATCCCCTGACCGCGAAAGTCAGCTTGACTGGCACGGGGATCGGTCAGCTACGCACCATCCAAACGCTCGACGGCCAGGAAATCGTCGAACGCCTTGAGGCGATCGACGATGCGAAACGGTTTTTTCGTTACACGAACATCGCCGGGATGGCCGTTTCCCATTACACGGGCACACTCGAGGTGAAGCCGAAGGGCAGCGGCTGCGTCGCCGATTGGCGCGCGCAATTCCTAGCAATCAATAAGACCGACAGGGCCGTGAAAGTCATAGTGTCGACGTTGTTCAAGACCGGTCTCGAAAGCCTGAAGCCGCGTTTTGGAGTCGCGAAATGACTGCATTCGTGGAACGTGACCATCCCGGTCCATTCGCGACCGACGGGGAGATCGCCGCGATCAACTTGGAGAGCGCGCGCCGTGGCGCATGGGCACGTTTCGCACAAAACGCGCGCCTCCCGGGCGTTGCCGAGGCGGTTGTCGATAAAGAGCGTCTAGCGGCGCAATTTCTCGGCGATCTAGACGCCCTCGACCGTCTGAACGAGCTCGCCTCGCAATTTGCGCGCGTGGACGACTCGTCTCGCGCAGCGCTTGTTGGTGCCGAGGTCGCCTCGGCAGTGCATCGCTTCGACGATGCACGAGGCCACCTCGCGCGTGCGGCGTATATGGGCGGACCGTGCGAGACAATCGAGCGCCAGTCGTTGACTATCGACCAGGCATGCGGTCGGAATCTCGACGCGGTCCTCGCTGCACGTCGCCGGATCGCGACGGCGAGCGGCCGACTTGAAGACCTGGTGCCACTCGGCGCCGTGCTCGCCGATCTCGAGCATTTCACTGAAGCGGACGTTGTCTATCAGCAAGCGTTTTCCTCGTACGATGACGTTTCGCCATTTCCGCTGGCGTGGGTCTGCTTTCAGCTCGGCATGCTGTGGGGAGAACTCGTGCCCGAACCGGATCAAAATCTTGCCGCAATCTGGTATCGACGTGCGATTGTTTACTTACCAGGCTATGTAAAGGCGCGTGTGCACTTGGCGGAGATTTACCTGAGCGGAAATCAAACGGCTGACGCGGAAGCGCTACTCCTGCCGGCACTCTCGAGCCGCGATCCAGAGGTCCGATGGCGTCTTGCCGACGTGCTGATTGCGCAAGACAGGTTCGAAGAAGCCGAGATACAGCTCGAAGCTGCACGCTGTGGCTTCGAGGAGCTTCTGGGCAAACATCTGCTCGCGTTCGCGGATCATGCCGCGGAGTTCTACGCCGGTAGCGGCAATGACTGCAGGCGCGCGCTCGAACTCACGCGGGCGAACGTCGCGAATCGTCCGACACGCCGTGCAATCGGGCAAGCACATGCGATCGCGAGTGAATGCCGATGAGGGCTGCACCTGCATTTAAGGAGACGAACAAAATGGTCCGCTGTGCTGTAAGATTTTGCGTCGCCGCCTTTGCGTTCGTGCCCGTCGCTGCGTCAGCCCATGTTGGCGCTGGCGATACCCACGGCTTTGCACACGGCTTCTTGCATCCGCTCAGCGGCATCGACCATCCTTTGGCAATGGTTGCTGTCGGGTTGTTTGCCGCTTGCTTGGGTGGCCGAGCGCTGTGGTTGGTGCCTTTGAGCTTTGTGTCTGTCATGGCACTCGCGGGCATTGCCGGCTCGGCTGGCATCAAGTTGCCATTCGTGGAAATCGGCATTGGCATGTCAATTGTTGTGTTGGGCTTGGCGGTTGCGTTTCAACTTAGCGTACCGACGCTAGTCGCTATGGGCCTCGTTGGATTTTTTGCAATCTTTCATGGCCACGCTCACGGGATAGAAATGCCTCAAGGCATGTCCGGCCTGTTCTATGGGGCCGGTTTTATCTGCGCCACTACACTGCTTCACGCAATCGGCGTTGGTTTGGGTCTTACGATCGGCAAGACCGGGCCCGTCTACAGCCCTCGGATTGTCCAAATCGCCGGGAGTATGATGGTCATCTCAGGTGTAGCCATTCTAACTTTGCAATGAAGGGAATGTTCCCGATCGCGACGTCTAGCTATTCGCCGCAGAGTTCGTTGGGAGAACGTCATGACTTTTTCGATTAACGTCAATGGAACCACGCATAACGTCGACGTCGGTGACGATACTCCCCTGCTCTGGGTGTTGCGCGACGTGCTTGGCATGACCGGCACCAAATATGGCTGCGGCATTGCCCAGTGTGGCGCCTGTACAGTCCATGTTGACGGCAACCCGGTTCGCTCATGTCTTCTACCGATCGCGGCGGTTGGCACTCGCGCTGTCACAACAATTGAAGGCATCGGTGCAACCGAAGCCGGCTCCAAGGTGCAAAAGGCATGGCTCGATCTCGAAGTGATTCAATGTGGCTACTGCCAGTCGGGGCAGATCATGTCGGCCGCGGCCTTGCTCGCCAGGAATCCGCGCCCCGACGACGCCGACATCAACGCGGCGATGGCGGGCAATATCTGTCGCTGTGGCACCTATGTCCGCATCCGCGAAGCCATCAAGAGCGCCGCCGGCGACGGCTCGAGGAGGCCCTCATGACGTCAACGCACGCCGCCCTTTCACGTCGAGTTGTCCTGCAAAGCGGCTTGGCAGGCGGTCTTACGCTGGCCTTTCAATGGCCGCTGCGCGCCGCGCCCGTCAACGAGCCGCAACAGTCTGCCGATCGCCCCAACGGCCAATTCGCGCCGAACGCCTTCATCCGTGTCGACAAGTCCGGCAGGACCACGTTGGTGATGCCGCAGGCCGAGATGGGGCAAGGCGTCTACACCGCAATCGCCATGATCCTTGCCGAAGAACTCGACGCCGACTTCGCGCAGGTCGTGATCGAGCACGGTCCGCCGAGTGACAAGCTCTACGCCAATCCGATTTTTGGGATTCAGGTGACCGGCAATTCCAACTCGATCCGCTCGTTCTGGGACAAACTGCGCAGCGCGGGCGCTGCCGCACGCGCAATGCTGATTGCGGCCGCGGCCGCACAATGGCAGGTCGATGCAGCAAGCTGCAGCGCTGCAAACGGCAAGGTCAGCCATGCCGCGAGCAACCGCACGCTCACCTACGGCGAACTCGCCGATGCTGCCGGCAAGCTGCCGGTGCCGGACAAGCCGAAGCTCAAGGATCCGAAGGATTTCACGCTGATCGGCAAGCCGCTCAAACGTCACGACACGCCGGACAAATCCGACGGCAAAACTATTTACGGCATTGACGCCATGGTGCCGGACATGAAATTTGCAACGCTTGCCCAGTGCCCGGTGCTTGGCGGCAAGGTCAAGCATGTCGACGACAGTGCCGCGAAGAAAGTGTCCGGTGTGCGCCAGGTCGTCGTGCTCGACGATCTCGTGGCTGTCGTCGGCGACCACATGTGGGCCGCCTGGCAGGGGCTCGATGCGCTTAAAGTGACCTGGGATGAGGGACCAAACGCAAAAATCAACTCGACCGATATCTGGAATGAGTTGCGTGCGGCGAGCAAGAAGGACGGCGTGGTCGCCAAATCCTTAGGCGACGTCACCATGGGCCTGACGCAGGGCGAACGCTTCGATGCCGACTACGAGTTGCCGCTCCTCGCTCATGCCGTGCTGGAGCCGATGAACTGTACCGTGCGCCTGACGCCGGGCGCCTGTGAGATCTGGACCGGCACGCAGGTACAGAGCAGATGCCAGGAATATGCGGCTAAGGCCGCGGGAATCCCTGTCGACAAGGTGACGGTCAATAACCATTACCTCGGCGGCGGCTTCGGCCGCCGGCTCGAACCCGACATGGTCGAAAGCGCGGTGCGCATTGCCAAAAAAGTTTCGAGCCCGATCAAGGTCATGTGGACGCGTGAAGAGGATATGCGGCACGACGTCTACCGGCCGGCCTATCGCGACACGATTTCAGCCTCCCTGTCGAACGGCAAGATCGTCGCCTGGAAATACAAGGTATCGGGCTCGTCGGTGCTTGCGCGTTGGCTTCCGCCCGCGTTCCAGAACGGCATCGACGGTGACGCCGTCGATGGTGCCGTGGACATGCCCTACGATATCCCGAACGCGCACGTCGAATACGTACGTGTCGAGCCGCGCGTGGTGACGACTGGTTTCTGGCGCGGCGTGGGGCCGAACAACAATGTCTTCGCGATCGAAAGCTTCATGGATGAGCTCGCGCGCAAAGCGAACATGGACCCCGTCGCCTTCCGCCTCGGCATGCTCGAGGGCACGCCGCGGTTGAAAGCGGCGCTCAAACTGGTCGCCGAAAAATCCGGCTGGGGCTCGCCGTTGCCGACCCGAGTCGGTCGGGGCGTCTGCGCCCAACCGTCTTTCGGCAGCTTCATTGCCACGGTGGTAGAAGCCGAAGTCGATGATGTCGGCGCAGTGCATTTGCGGCGCATCACCTGCGCGGTCGATACCGGCATCGCCGTCAATCCCGACACTATTATGGCGCAACTCCAGGGCGGGCTGATCTTTGGCCTCACCGCAGCGCTATGGGGCGAGGTCACGATCGAGAAAGGTCGCGTGCAGCAGTCGAATTTCAACGATTACCGAATGTTGCGCATCGACGAGACGCCGCCGATCGACGTCCATGTGATCAAGAGCGCCGAGCATCCCGGCGGCATCGGCGAGACTGGCGCAACCGCTGGCCCACCCGCTTTGCGCAACGCGATCTATGCGGCAACCGGCGTGCCCCTGCGCCGTCTGCCGATAGATCGCGCCGCCATTGCTGTCAAGAAGGCGTAGCCCCATGCGCCGCACCGTTATTCTTGTTCTGGCCGCCATCATCATTGCCGTCGGCGTCTTCGCATGGCGGACCTTCGCCCGTGGGCCGCTCGCGTTCGCTGGCGGTTCGACCGTTGCGCTCGCCGACTATCGCGAGGCCAACCCGACTGGCATTCCGGCCCCACTTGCCCAGGCCGACATCGTCAAACGTGGCGAATACCTCGCCAAAGCTGCCGACTGCGTGGTTTGTCACACCGCCAAGGATGGCGACGCCTTCGCCGGAGGTCTACCCTTCCCCGCGCCGTCCGGCACGCTTTATTCGACCAACATTACCGCCGACAAGGACACCGGGATCGGCAATTACAGCGATCAGGATTTTCTCAACGCCGTGCAGCGCGGCGTCCGCAAGGACGGCGCGCGGCTTTACCCGGCCATGCCGTACACATCTTACTCATTCATGACCGACGCCGACGTGCTTGCGATCAAGGCCTATCTGTTCAGCCTGCCCGCCGTGCACAGGGAGAATCAACCCGACACG
>DASRAF010000485.1:0-9597 GCA_035638295.1 Pseudolabrys sp. | reverse complement strand
AGCGCCAAGCGCCCGTTGATTATTCTCGGCAAGGGTGCGGCCTACGCGCAAGCCGACGACGCGATCCGCACTCTGGTCGAAAAGAGCGGCGTCCCTTTCCTGCCGATGAGCATGGCCAAAGGCATTCTGCCCGATACGCATCCGCAATGCGCGGGCGCGGCCCGTTCGACCGTGCTGAAAGATTCCGACGTCGTAATGCTGATTGGCGCCCGTCTGAACTGGCTCCTGTCGCACGGCAAGGGCAAGACCTGGGGTGAGGCGCCAAAGAAGTTCATCCAGATCGACATCGAGCCGAAGGAGATGGACTCCAACGTCGAGATCGCCGCGCCGGTCGTTGGCGATATCGGCTCGTGCGTCTCGGCGCTTGTCCAGGGGATGGGCGGCAACTGGGCGGCTCCGCCGGCGGATTGGACCAAGGCCGTCAGCTCAAAGCGTGCAGAGAATGTCGCCAAGATGGCGCCACGGCTGATGAACAACAATTCGCCGATGGACTATCACGGGGCGCTCGGGGTCCTGCGTACAATCGTCAAAGAGCGGCCCGACGCCATTTTCGTCAATGAAGGCGCCAACACGCTCGATCTCGCGCGCGGCATCATCGACATGTACCAACCCCGGAAGCGGCTGGACGTCGGCACATGGGGTGTGATGGGGATCGGCATGGGCTATGCCGTCGGTGCTGCGATCGAGACAGGCAAGCTAGTGCTTGCGGTCGAGGGTGACAGTGCCTTCGGCTTCTCCGGAATGGAGGTCGAGACGATCTGCCGCTACAAGCTGCCGGTCTGCGTCGTCATCTTCAACAACGACGGCATTTACCGCGGCACCGACGTCAATTCGGCCGGTTCGGATCCTGCGACGACGGTTTTCGTCAAAGGCTCGCGTTACGACAAGATGATCGAAGCTTTCGGCGGCGTTGGCGTCAACGCGACAAGCCCTGACGAGCTCAAGCGCGCCGTGAACGCGGCGATGGATTCGGGCAAGCCGACGCTGATCAACGCGGTGATCGACCCGGCGGCGGGCAGTGAGAGCGGCCGCATCGGCAACCTCAACCCGCAAAGCGCGATTCGCAAGAAGTAAATCACTGGATATTCGCCGGATGTCCGTGTGCGGGCACACGCGGAAAAGATGGAGGAGTTGAAATGGCCAAGAAGAAACAAAAGAGAACAAAAGCCGCGGCGAAAAAATCGTTACGCAAAGTCGTGAAGCTTGCGGCAGCGCACAAGGTGAAGTCAAACGGAAAGCAGAATGGCTTTCCGCGCGCGTCGTCCAAGCCCTTCGGGCAGGACGGCCAGGCATTGACCGGTGTGCGCATCCTCGATTTCACGCATGTGCAATCGGGGCCGACCTGCACGCAGCTGCTCGGTTACATGGGCGCCGACGTGATCAAGGTCGAGCGTCCGGGCGTCGGCGACATCACGCGCACGCAGCTGCGCGATGTGAAGGGGGAGGACAGCCTCTACTTCACGATGCTCAACGGCAACAAGCGCTCGATCACGATCGATTCCAAGCATCCTCAGGGGATGCGCGTGCTCAACGCGCTCATCAAGACCTGCGACGTGTTGGTCGAGAACTTCGCGCCCGGCGCGCTCGATCGCATGGGGCTCACCTGGGAGCACATTCACAAGACCAACCCGCGCATGATCGTCGCCTCGGTGAAGGGCTTCGGCCCGGGTCCATACGAGGATTGCAAGGTCTACGAGAACGTCGCGCAGTGCGCGGGCGGCTCGGCGTCGACCACGGGCTTTCGTGAAGGTCCTCCGCTTGTGACCGGCGCCCAGATCGGCGACTCGGGCACGGGATTGCATCTCGCGTTCGGTATCGTCTGTGCCCTTTATCAGCGCATGCGGACCGGGCGCGGCCAGAAAGTTCTGTGCGCCATGCAAGACGGCGTGCTCAATCTCGCGCGCGTAAAACTGCGCGATCAGCAGCGCCTCAAGCACGGGCCGCTCACCGAATACAGCCAATATGGCGAAAACATTCCCTTCGGCGATGCGGTGCCGCGTGCCGGCAACGATTCCGGCGGCGGTCAGCCCGGCTGGATTCTGAAGTGCAAGGGTTGGGAGAGCGATCCCGACGCGTACATATACTTCATTACCCAGGCCCCCGTCTGGGGAGAGATCTGCGAGCTCATCGGCAAGTCGGAGTGGAAGACCGATCCCAACTACGCCACGCCGCCGGCACGTTTGCCGCGTCTGAAGCAGATCTTCGCGACCATCGAAGAATGGACCATGACCAAGAGCAAGTTCGAGGTCATGGATATCTGCAACAAGGTCGATATTCCGGTCGGGCCGATTCTTTCGATGAAAGAAATCGCCGAGGAAAAGTCGCTGCGGGATACAGGCACCGTGGTCGAAGTCGATCATCCGGGCCGCGGCAAATATCTCACGGTCGGAAACCCGGTGAAAATGTCGGACTCGGTCACCAAGGTGAAACGGTCCCCGCTGCTCGGCGAGCATACCGACGAAATTCTGAAGGACGTGCTGGGTTTCAAGGCCGCGGAGATTGCCGAGATCAAGAACTCGGGCGCTCTCAGCGCGCCGAAGAAGGAAGAAAAGGCCGCGTGACGTTCATGCCCGGGCTCGTCCCGGGCATCGAACCGGGACTAAATCCGGCGATGGAACGTTGATATTTCGGAGGGGTTGAATGCGTATTGTCGTTCACGGCCAGCAGGCCTTCGGCAAGGCCGTGTTGGAAACGTTGCTCAAGCGCGGTGAGAATGTCGTCGCCGTATATGTCGCGCCGGAAAAGGAAGGCGCCAAGGCCGATCCACTCAAGGAAGCGGCGCTTGCTGCCAAACTTCCGGTGCATCAGCCGGCGTCCTACAAGGATCCGAAAGTCTGGGAAGAGTTCAAGGCTCTGAAACCTGATCTTCAGGTCATGGCCTTTGTCACGCTGTTCGTGCCGGAGGATTTTCTCAACATCCCGACGCACGGTTCGATCCAGTACCATCCGTCGCTGTTGCCGGCCTACCGTGGTGCGAGTGCGATCAACTGGCCGATCATCAAGGGCGAGAAGGAAACGGGGCTGTCGATCTTCTGGCCCGACAACGGATTAGATACCGGCGACGTCCTGGTTCAGAAGAAAACACCGATCTCCAATACGGACACACTAGGTACCGTCTATTTCGACCGCCTTTTCCCGATGGGCGTCGAAGCGATGATGGAATCGGTCGATCTGGTGAAGGCCGGCAAGGCGCCACGCATCAAGCAGGACGAGTCGAAGGCGACTTACGAAGGTCGCTGCGGCGCCGGCAACGCGAAGATCGATTGGGGCAAGCCGTGGGAGCAGATCGATCGCCTTATCCGCGGCTGCAACCCCGCGCCCGGTGCCTGGACTTCGCTGGGTGGCACGACTTTCAAGATCTTCGACGCCAAGCCTTTGCCGGCCAAGAACCCCAAGGGCATCGGCGGGAAGCTTGGCGAGGTCGTTTCCGTCGACTCCGACGGATTTACGGTGGTTTGCGCCGACGGCCGCTTCAAGGTCACGCGTGTTCAGCCCGACGGAGGCAAGAAGATCGACGCTTCCGAATTCATCTCCACTGCCAAACTCGTCAAGGGAGCAATTCTCACCTGATTTATGGCCGGGCCTGTTGCCGGCTATCCGCTCATGGGGCACCGCGTTCCGTCGAGCGGATGTCCGGCACAGGCCGCGCATGACGAAATTGGAAAGCCCTCACTTCTTCGAGTCACATAACCCACATATTGGATCAATCTCATGCCCGCCTCGCAGCACCAAAGCCCGAAGTCCGACATTGAAATTTCGCAGTCCGCGAAGAAGCGCCCGATCCTCGACATTGCAAAAGAGAAGCTCGGCATTGCTCCGGAAAATCTCGAACCTTACGGCCACTACAAGGCCAAGGTTTCGATGGACTACGTCAAATCGCTGCAGCGCAAGAAGAATGGCAAGCTGATCCTGGTGTCAGCGATCTCCCCGACGCCGGCAGGCGAGGGCAAAACGACCACGACGGTGGGTCTGACCGACGCGCTCAATCACATTGGCAAGAAGGCGATGCTGTGCCTGCGTGAGCCAAGCCTTGGTCCGTCATTCGGCATGAAAGGCGGCGCGGCGGGCGGCGGCTACGCGCAAGTGGTGCCGATGGAGGACATCAATCTGCACTTCACGGGCGACTTCCACGCCATCACATCGGCGCACAATCTTCTGTCGGCGTTGATCGATAATCACATCTATTGGGGTAATGCGCTCGGGATCGACTCGCGCCGTGTCGCATGGCGCCGTGTACTGGACATGAACGATCGCGCGCTGCGCGAGATCGTCTGCTCGCTCGGCGGCGTTGCCAATGGCTACCCGCGCGAAGCCGGTTTCGACATCACGGTTGCTTCCGAAGTCATGGCTATTTTCTGCCTGGCCAAGGATCTTGACGACCTGAAAGAGCGTCTCGGCAACATCATTGTTGCGTACACTCGGGATCGCAAACCGATCCGCGCCCGCGATCTGAAGGCGCATGGTGCTATGGCAGCGTTGCTCAAGGAAGCGATCGCACCCAATCTTGTGCAGACGCTCGAGGGCACGCCCGCGTTCATTCATGGCGGCCCCTTCGCCAATATTGCGCATGGCTGCAATTCGGTGGTTGCGACGACCACTGCGCTCAAGCTTGCCGACTACGTGGTGACGGAAGCCGGATTCGGTGCCGACTTGGGCGCCGAAAAATTTCTCGACATCAAGTGCCGCAAGGCCGGTCTTTCTCCCGATTGCGTCGTCCTGGTTGCGACCATTCGCGCGCTGAAGATGCATGGCGGCGTCAAGAAAGAGGACCTCAAGTCCGAAAATCTCAAGGCCCTCGAAGCAGGCATGGCCAACCTTCAACGGCACGTGGAAAACGTGAAGAAATTCGGCCTGCCGGCTGTGGTCTCTATCAACCGTTTTTCTGCCGACACCGACGCCGAGATCGCGCTGGTCAAGGAAAAGTGCAAGGCGCTCGGGGTCGAGGCACTGATGGCCGATCACTGGGCGATGGGCGGGGCGGGCGCAGCCGATGTCGCCAAAGCTGTCGCGAAGGTGATCGACGAAGGCAAAGGCAAGCTCAAGTTTCTCTACCCAGACGACATGCCGCTGTTCGAAAAAGTGCGGACCATTGCCAAGGAGATCTACCGCGCAAACGATGCGACCGCCGACAAGTCGGTTAAGGATCAGCTCAAAAGCTGGGAGGAGATGGGATTTGGCAAGCTGCCGGTCTGCATGGCCAAGACCCAGTACAGCTTCTCAACCAACCCGGATCTCAAGGGAGCCCCGGTCGATCACGCTATCGCGGTCCGTGAGGTGCGCCTTTCTGCGGGTGCCGAGTTCGTCGTCGCGATATGCGGGGAAATCATGACCATGCCGGGTCTGCCGAAGGTTCCGGCAGCCGATTCGATCGACGTCAACGCGCAGGGGCAAATTGTCGGGTTGTTCTAGACGTTAGCGCATTGCAGGCAGATTAATTTTTTCAGAGTGCGCGCGCGATTGTGCCAACGTCTCGCGAGTTAGACTTTCGACTAAACTAAAGAGAGTGGCGACGACTCAATCGGACAACAACGGCGCTATGCGACGCGCTTCTGCGACGAGCGCGGCGGTCAATGTCGACATAGGCTCACGCGCAGGCGCGACCAGACCGATGGTATGAGTTGCTTCAGGCTCGACGATCGGGATTGCGCGCAATACGTCCGTCAGTCCGAGTGATGCGGCCAACCGGGCAGGCATGACGCTTGCCCAGCGCCCGGTGCGCACGTGGGAGTACAGAAGAATCATTGAATCAGATTCGAGCGAGATCCGCGGTTCGATGCCGGTGTCGCGCAGCAATCGTTCGATGATGCGACGGTTTTGCATGTCCGGAGTGAGGAGACAGAGCGGGACCTGCGCGACTTCGTTCCACGTCACCGACTGGCGATCTCCAAGAGGGGCATCGGCGGCAACGAGTAAGCGATAGCGTTCGCGATAGAGGGGCACCGCGGTAACGCGACCGAGCGGTTCATTGTCGAGATATGTGAGGCCGGCGTCGATCTCGAGATTTTCCAGGTGCGTGAGGATCTCGACCGACGTGCGGGATAGCACGGTAAAATGCACCTCGGGATGGCGCGCTCGAAAGGGGGTCGTCAATGTCTCGACCATCGCCAACGCGGTTGGGATCGCGGCCAGCTGCAACTTTCCGGCAAGTCCGTGCTTGAGAGCATGGACCTCCTGCCGCATGGCACGAGCATCGCCTACGATCCGGCGTGCCCACTCGAGCACGCGATCGCCTTCCGGGGTGAACCCCTGGAAACGGGAACCGCGGTTGACGAGAAGTACGCCGAACGTGTCTTCGAGTTGCTTGACCCCTGCGGACAGCGTCGGTTGCGTTACCCCACACGCTTCGGCCGCCCGCCCAAAGTGCTTTTCGCGTGCCAAGGCGAGCAGAAATTCGAGCTTATCGAGCAAGGCTGCTCCCGGGGTGCATCAATATGAACAAGTTTCGCGGGCGTTCTCGTCCGCGAAACCCAGGCCCTAAAACACTAGGTTCAAGCCAAGATAATCGGAAAATACAAGAAGGCGGTGTTTTTTGATAGAAGGCTTCTATCGGTTGATTTGGACGGAGGGCTTGCCGAGCCCGATTCAGAGGCGTTTTTCTGGGTTCAGAGGAATGAGATGAGCATTACGGAACAATCGCCTCCCAAGACGGCCCCTGGCGGGCGTCGCCGAACGCGGCGTACTCCAAAGGGCCGACAAGTCGACCCACAGGCACTCGTGGAAGTTCGGGCTTTGCTGACCGACCGTCCGCGTCGGCGCGACCTGCTTATTGAACATCTTCATCTCATCCAGGATCAGTACGGCTTCATCTCCGCAGCGCATCTCGCCGCGCTGGCCTTCGAAATGAAGATGGCGCTAACCGAGGTCTACGAGGTCGCAACCTTCTACGCACATTTTGATGTCGTGAAGGAAGGCGAATTGCCGCCGCCGCCGATTACGGTGCGCGTATGCGATTCGCTCTCCTGCGCCATGGGTGGCGCCGATAAACTGCTTAAAGAACTTCCCGGCAAACTCGGACGCGATGTTCGCGTTGTGCGCGCTCCATGCATGGGCGGCTGTGATCATGCACCCGTCTGTGCCGTCGGGCACTTGCAAACATTCAAGGCGACACCCGAGACAGTCGCGGCCGCTGTGAAAAAAAATGGCCATGCGCATGCTTGGAAGCCGGACACCGATTTTGCCGGATATCAAAAAGCCGGCGGCTACGCACTTTTGCAGGCTTGCCTCGAAGACAAACGTACGCGTGACGAACTGATCAAACTTGTGAGCGATGCGGGTCTGCGCGGTCTTGGCGGCGCCGGCTTTCCCACCGGCCGCAAGTGGTCGCTGGTGCGCGCTGAATCGGCACCGCGAATGTTTGCCGTGAATGCAGACGAGGGTGAACCCGGCACCTTCAAGGATCGTTACTATCTCGAACGCGATCCGCACCGCTTCATTGAAGGCGTGTTGATCGCTGCCTGGGTTGTAGAGGCGCGCGATACATACATCTATCTCCGCGACGAATACCCCGAGCTGCGGCTGATGCTCGCCGATGAAATTGCCAAGGTCGAAGAGGCAGGACTTACGCCGCATACCAGACTGCATCTGCGGCGCGGTGCAGGCGCCTATATCTGCGGCGAAGAGTCGGCGATGATCGAGTCGATCGAGGGCAAGCGCGGACTGCCACGGCACCGTCCGCCTTACGTTGCGCAGGTCGGCTTGTTCGGCCGCCCGACACTCGAACAGAACGTGGAGACTATGTTCTGGATTCGCGACATCATCGAAAAAGGCGCGGAGTGGATGACCTCGCAGGGCCGTCACGACCGCAAGGGCTTTCGCAGTTTTTCCGTTTCAGGCCGCGTGAAGAATCCTGGCGTGAAGCTGGCGCCCGCCGGCGTCACCATGCGCGAGTTGATTGATGAATTCTGCGGCGGCATGCAGGACGGCCACACGTTCAAGGCCTATCTCCCGGGCGGCCCCTCCGGCGGCATTCTGCCGGCTTCGATGGCGGATATTCCGCTCGATTTCGGAACTCTCGAAAAGTACGGCTGTTTTGTGGGTTCACACGCGGTTGTAATTCTCTCCGACAAGGACGACATCAAGGCTGCGGCGTTGAATCTGATGAAGTTCTTCGAGGATGAAAGCTGCGGCCAGTGCACGCCCTGTCGGGTGGGGACTGAAAAAGCGGCCAAGTTGATGGCCAAGGGTCCGTGGGATGTGAAGCTTCTCGAAGAACTTTCGACGGCTATGCGGGACGCGTCCATATGCGGACTGGGCCAGGCCGCGCCGAATCCGCTGTTGTGCGTGCTAAAATATTTTCCGGATGAACTGGCCAAGCCATTGGGAAGCTGGTGACGGCGAAAGGCGAAAAGCGATGAGCTCGGGCAACGGCAAATCCAAATCAGTAAAATTCGTCCTCGACAGCAAAGAGGTTGAAGCGCTTGATGGCGAAACCATCTGGCAGGTGGCAAAGCGCCTCGGCACCGACATCCCGCACCTTTGCTACTCGCCGGAGCCCGGGTATCGCGCCGACGGAAATTGCCGCGCCTGCATGGTGGAAATCGAAGGCGAGCGCGTGCTGGCTGCAAGCTGCATTCGTAAGCCGACCGAAGGCATGAAAGTGAAGGCGACCTCAGACCGCGCCAAAACGGCACGGCAGATGGTCTTCGAGCTGCTGGTCACCGATCAGCCCGAGCGCACGACATCACGCGACCCGCAATCGAAGTTCTGGAGCTGGGCTGACCGGATGGGCATCGACGTCGGTCGTTTTCCCGAGCGCGAAAAAATGCCGTCTCCCGACCGCAGCCATCCGGCCATGGCGGTCAATCTTGATGCATGCATTCAATGCAATCTTTGCGTGCGGGCTTGCCGCGAAGTGCAGGTCAACGACGTCATCGGCATGGCCGGCCGCGGTCACGGCGAAAAAATCGTCTTCGATTTCGACGATCCTATGGGCCAGTCGACCTGCGTCGCGTGTGGCGAATGCGTACAGGCCTGCCCGACCGGCGCGCTGATGCCCTCAACGCTGGTCAACGACAAGAATGTGCGCACCGAGTATCCGGACCGCGAAGTGCACAGCGTGTGCCCGTATTGCGGCGTCGGCTGTCAGCTCACTTACCAGATCAAGGACGACAAGCTCCTGTACGTTACCGGCAGGGACGGACCGGCGAACCAGAACAGGCTGTGCGTCAAGGGCCGGTTTGGCTTCGACTACGTCCATAGTCCGCAGCGGCTCACCAAGCCGATGATCCGCAAAGAGGGCGTGCCGAAGGTGCCGCACGAGTTCATCGATCCGATGAATCCGTGGACGCATTTCCGTGAGGCCACGTGGGAAGAGGCACTCGACAAGGCCGCAGCCGGACTCAAGAAAATTCGCGATCGAGACGGTCCGAAAGCGCTCGCAGGCTTTGGCTCGGCGAAGTGCTCCAACGAAGAAGCCTATCTGTTCCAGAAACTGGTGCGCGCGGGTTTCGGCACCAACAATGTCGACCACTGCACGCGCCTTTGCCACGCGTCTTCGGTTGCCGCGTTGCTGGAGGGCGTCGGTTCGGGGGCCGTGTCGGCCACCTTCAACGAAGTGAAGAACTCCGATGTCATCATCGTCATCGGCGCCAATCCGAC
>DASRAF010000484.1:0-4128 GCA_035638295.1 Pseudolabrys sp. | reverse complement strand
ACCATCGAAGCCGCGGGTGCCGAACAGACGATCACAGGCAGTCACCTGTTGATTGCCGTCGGACGCCAACCTGCGATCGATGGCCTCAACCTCGATGCCGCGGGAATTCGCCGCGATCAGTACGGCATTGTTGTCGATCGCAAGCTGAAGACGACAAACCGGCGCGTGTACGCGATCGGGGACTGCGTTGCGGGTCATTCGCCGCTCGCGAACGCGGCTGAATATCAAGCCGGCTCTGTCATTCGCAATGCGCTGTTCCGCATGCCTGTGCGCGTCGACAACGCTGCGGTTCCCTCGGCGACCTATACGGAACCGGAACTCGCTCAGGCCGGCGTCACCGAGGCACAGGCTCAGGCGCGCGGTATGAAGATCCGCATCGCCCGCTGGCCCTATAACGACAATGATCGCGCGCAGACTGAACGTGACACGCGAGGTCACATCAAAATCATCACAACAGCGAAAGGTAAGATAGTAGGAGTGACCATTGTGGGTGCGCAGGCGAGTGAATTAATAGGGATGTGGGCGCTCGCCATCGCGCAGGGGCTGAACATTCGTGCTTTCGCCGATATTGTGTTGCCATGTCCGACCCTGTCCGAACTTGGTAAACGCGCAGCGGTCGACTATCTCACCCCAGGTTTGACCAGCGGTTGGGTGCGGCGCATCATCGGGTGGATACGAATCTTCGGTTGAGGTGAATTTGGACGCGACCAGCGAACCAATTGCTGTCGAGAATGCGTTGCGGCCGCCGCGGAAGCCGCGCGTCGGCCTTTCCGGAAAACTGCTGTTGCTCACCGTCCTGTTTGTGATGGTGGCGGAAATTCTGATTTACGTCCCATCGGTCGCGAATTTTCGTCTGAACTGGCTCAGCGACAGGCTTGCCGCCGCGCATACAGCCGCGCTTGTGCTCGATGCTGCACCGAGCGGCATGGTGCCCGAGAGCCTCGCGAAACAAATTCTCAACAGCATCGGCGCGCGCGCGGTCGCCATGAAGATGGGCAACCAGCGCCGCCTGCTTGCCGCCGCTGACATGCCGTCCGAAATCGCGCAGGACATCGACATGCGGCAGCGATCCTGGTTCCACTCGATCATGGACGCGTTCGAGACCTTGCTCACGTGTAAGCCGGGCGACGTGATGCGCGTGGTCGGTCCCGCACCGATGGGCGGCGACTTCCTCGAGATCATTCTCAATGAAGGACCGCTGTGCAAGGCGATGTGGACGTTCTCCGTCAACATCCTGATGCTGTCGCTGGCGATCTCCTGCATCACGGCGATGCTGTTGTTCTTCGCCCTGCATTATCTCCTGGTGCGTCCGATGTGGCGCATCACCGAAAATATGATCGCCTTCCGCGCCGATCCCGAGAATCCTTCGCGCATCATTGCCGAAAGCGGACGGCAGGACGAGATCGGCACCGCCGAAGAAGAGCTGGCCTCGATGCAGCGCGAGCTTGCCTCGATGTTGCATCAGCAGAGCAGGCTGGCGGCGCTCGGGCTTGCCGTGTCGAAGATCAATCACGATCTGCGAAACCTGCTGGCCTCGGCGCAGCTTTTCTCCGATCAGCTTTCGACCTCGCCCGATCCGAAAGTTCAGCGCTTCGCGCCGAAGCTGATGCGCGCGCTCGAACGCGCGATCGCGTTCTGTCAGTCGACGCTGTCTTACGGCGGCGCGCAGGAGGCGCCACCCGAGCGCAAGACCATCGAAGTCGAGCCGCTGATCGAGGAGGTGCATGAGGCCCTCGGCCTCGGACTCGACATTCCGATCCGCTGGATCGTCGCCGTGGAGCGCGGGCTCACAGTCGAAGCCGATCACGATCAGTTGTTCCGCGTGCTGGTCAATCTTGCGCGCAATGCGATGCAGGCACTCGAAACGCGCGGCGCGCGCGATCCCGCCCGGGATCAAATTCGTATAACCGGACGACGCGAAGGAAGCGTCGCCGTGATAGAAGTGTCCGATACGGGGCCGGGCGTGCCCGAAAAAGCCCAGGCCCATCTGTTCCAGGCTTTCCAGGGGTCGGCGCGCTCGGGAGGCACAGGGCTTGGCCTGGCCATCGCGGCGGAACTTGTTCGCGCGCATGGCGGCGCAATCCGCCTCGTGCCGGGAACGATCGGCGCCACATTCAGCATCTCGATCCCCGACCGCGCCGTTGATCTCAATTCACGACGCGGTGAACGCGCCAGCGCCTGAAGGCCGGAAGAGGCCGCGGCCTGCGGTGTTCTTCGCCTAGGGGCGACCTTTTCGCATAAAGGAAAATTTATATGGTGCAGCCGGTGAATCTGCTTGCGGTTGCGACTGCGGTGCCTCCGCACAAGCTTGAGCAGACGGCCGTCACCGCGGCGGCGCGGCACGCCTATGCGCGCACGTTCGCGCGCTATCCGAAACTCGCCGATGTTTTCGTCAATGTCGGAATAGATCGGCGCTATTCCGTGCGCCCGCTCGAGTGGCTCGGCGAGCCGCACAATCTCGCCGAACGCACCGACGTCTATCTCGAGAGCGCGAGCGAACTGTTCGTGCAGACGGCGCGCGCCGCACTTGACCAGGCGGGTATCTCCGCGCGTGACGTCGATGTGGTCGTCACTGTGTCCTCGACGGGCATCGCGACGCCGAGCATTGAAGCGCGCGTCGCGCCGGAGATGGGGTTTCGGCCCACCGCGATGCGCGTGCCTGTGTTCGGTCGCGGTTGCGCCGGCGGAGTGTCCGGATTGACGCTCGGCGCAAGGCTCGCGCGTGCCGAACCGGGCGAGGTTGTTCTCGTGGTCGTCGTGGAGTTGTGCACGCTGGCGTCCCGGATCGACCGTGGTTCGAAAGCCGATGTGATCTCCTCGGCACTTTTCGGCGACGGTGCAGCCGCTGCCGTGCTTCGCGCCGGCCCGCCGACGGGAGAATTGCGCGTCGGCGCTGCTGCCGAGCACACATGGCCCCGCACGCTGGACATCATGGGATGGATGATCGATCCGGTCGGCTTCCGCGTGATGCTGTCGCGCTCGCTGCCCCGCTTCGTCGAGCAGAAACTGGCCGCACCGGTGCGGCGCTTCGTCAAGGCCGCGCAGCTACACGCACCGCATCTCATCTGTCACCCGGGCGGCGCAAAAGTGCTCGATGCCATCGAAGTTGCGCTCGACCTGCAGAAAGGCACCTTGCGCGACGAGCGCGACGTGCTGCGCAACTACGGCAACATGTCGGCGCCGACGGTGCTGTTCGTTCTCGAGCGTGTGCTGCGGCGCGGCCTGCGCGGCCCGGCCATGCTCTCGGCGCTCGGACCTGGCTTCACCGCAAATCTGCTGGCGCTCGAGGCTGCGCATGGGTGAGGGGGCGTGGCTGGTCGCGTTCCTGGTCGCACAAAGGCTCGCCGAACTTGTTTTCGCGAATTCCAACACCGCGCGCCTGCGTGCAAAGGGTGCCGTTGAGTTCGGCGCCGCGCACTATCCACTCATAGTCCTGCTGCACGCTTGCTGGCTCATCGGCCTCTGGGAGTTCGGCCACGATCGGCCGATCGTGTGGCCGTGGTTTGCCGTTTTTGTGCTTCTGCAGGTCGGTCGCCTCTGGGTGATCGCGAGTCTTGGGCGACGGTGGACCACGCGCGTCCTCGTGTTGCGCGGCGCGGCACCAATCGCGCGCGGTCCTTATCGGTGGATCAGGCATCCGAACTATCTGATCGTCGCGCTGGAAATCGCCGTGGTTCCGCTGGCGCTCGGAATGCCGGTGTTTGCGCTGATCTTTTCAGTCGCGAATGCGGCGCTGCTTGTCTATCGCATTCGCATCGAGAACGAAGCTCTGGCCTGGGCCGCGGAGGCGGCGTGAGCCAAAGGCATCAACCCTTGCCAATGGCGGGTCAAACCGATAGCTATGCCCGGTTTCCGTTGGCCGGTTTCCGGCAGCGGAATCTGCGCCCGTAGCTCAGCTGGATAGAGCACCAGACTACGAATCTGGGGGTCAGGAGTTCGAATCTCTTCGGGCGCGCCAGCAGAATCAGGCACTTCCAGCAAGTCATCTTCCCGGAAAATTTTACCGGGAAGACTCTGGGAAGAATTTACTTCCTCCGGCCCCTCGGGGACGGTTGTCCAATACGATCAAGCGCGACCGTTTGCGTTTCGGCAACGTTTCCGTCCCAACTTTAAACGTTTCGCATTGCG
>DASRAF010000483.1:0-8923 GCA_035638295.1 Pseudolabrys sp. | reverse complement strand
AAACAAGGCCGACATAGCCGGTGCCGATCATGGCAACGCGCATGGGAGATCCATCATGGAGGTGGCAAACCACTTCCGGTCAAGCCGGACCGCGGCCTGCATAGCAGACGCAATGCCGAGTGGCGAGAGGCGGCAGCGTCTATGCATTTTCTGTGACCGAATATTCTGGCCGATTGATTAACGCCGCCTTCGGGCCCACATTCCGCACATGCCAGCCTCCGCAAAATCGAGCCCCAAAACAAAAACACCCGCACCAACCTCAGCCCCACCAAAAGCGGCGTCCCGCGCCGTCAAAAAGGGCGACCACGTGTTCCTGGTGGACGGTTCCGGCTACATCTTCCGCGCGTACCACGCGATCAGGTTTGAGCCGCGCACCGCCGACGGCACGCATGTCAATGCGGTCTACGGTTTCTGCAACATGATGTGGAAGCTGCTCAAGGAGATGAGGCCGGATGAGCGGCCGACCCATCTCGCGGTGGTCTTCGACAAATCGGAAAAGACGTTCCGCACGGAGATGTACAAGGAGTACAAGGCGCACCGACCACCGCCTCCGGACGACCTCATTCCCCAGTTTCCGCTGATCCGCGATGCGGTGAATGCCTTCGAGATCCCCTGCCTCGAGCAGGCCGGATACGAGGCTGACGATCTGATCGCAACATACGCGCGGATCGCCTGCGAAGCCGGCGCGACCGCCACCATCGTCTCGTCCGACAAGGACCTCATGCAGCTCGTGAATGAGTGCGTGGTCATGTACGACACGATGAAGGATGTGCGCATTGGCGTTCCCGAAGTAATCGAAAAATTCGGGGTCCCACCGACGAAGGTCATCGAGGTTCAGGCGCTGATCGGCGATTCAACCGACAACGTGCCCGGCGTGCCGGGCATCGGCATAAAAACTGCAGCCCAGTTGATCGGCGAGTACGGCGACCTTGAAACGCTGCTCAAGCGGGCAACCGAGATCAAACAGGACAAGCGTCGCCAGGCGCTTCTCGACAACGCCGACGCGGCCCGCATGTCGAAAAAACTTGTCACCCTCGATGATCGCGTGCCCCTCGACGTGCCGATCGAAAACCTCGGGGTGAGAGAGCCCGACTACAAGGCGTTGATCACATTTCTCAAGGCAATGGGTTTCAAAACGTTGACGCAGCGCGTCGGCGAAAAGGCCGGCGTCGACGCGAGCCAGGTGGAAGCCGCGCAAGCAATATCGCCGACACCGAAGCCATCCGAAGTCCAGGCTGGGCGCACCAGCGGACAGGGACAGCTTCCGCTTGTTGCCCCCACCGCCGCCAGAAGCAAGGCCAGCACGGGCACGGATTCCGCGCAACTGACGCCGATCTCGCTTTCCGAACGGCGCCTTGAAGCGTTGCGCGCAAGCAAGATCGAACCCACAAAGTACGAAACGATCGAAACGCTCGATCGTCTGAAGCACTGGATTGCGCGCGCTCACGACACGGGCATTTTCGCAATCAAGACGGAAACGACCAGTCTTGATCCGATGCAGACCGCGCTGTGCGGCATCGCCCTCGCCGTCGCGCCGAACGAAGCGGCCTATCTGCCGCTCGGCCATCGCGAGGCAAGTGAAGGAGAGACGTCGGGCCTGTTCGCGGCCAAACTTTGCAGCGGGCAGATTCCCGAGCGTGACGCGCTTGAAGCGCTCAAGCCGATTTTCGAAGACCAAAGCATCATCAAGGTCGGCCACGACGTGAAACGCGACTGGCTGGTTCTCGCCTGCCGCGGCGTCCGTCTCGGAACGAACGACGATACGATGCTGATGTCCTATGTGCTCGATGCCGGCAAGGGTTCGCATGACCTCGACAGCGTCGCAACGCGCTATTTCAATCGCAACCCGTCCCGCTTCAGCGACGCCAAAAACAGGGAAAAGGCGCTGTTCACTCAGGAAGCGACGCCGATCGTCCGGACCGCGGGCTACGCGGCCGAAGATGCGGACCTCATTCTTCGGCTTTGGCAGGCCTTGAAAGCGCGCATGGTCGCCGAGAAGGTGACGCGCGTTTACGAAACACTCGAGCGGCCGATGCCGCGCGTCCTGGCCTGCATGGAGGAACGCGGCATATCCGTTGATCGCGGCGTCCTCTCGCAACTCTCCAATGACTTCGGCACGAAGCAAGCGGCGCTTGAGCGCGACATCAACAAGATTGCGGGAACACAGGTGAATCCGGGCAGCCCAAAACAGCTGGGCGACATCCTGTTCGGCCAGATGGGTTTACCTGGCGGCACCAAAACCAAGACCGGCCAGTGGTCGACGGGCGCCCGCACGCTGGAAGAACTGGCCGAGCAAGGCCACAAGCTTCCCCAGGTCATTCTCGACTGGCGGCAGGTGTCGAAGCTACGCTCGACCTATACCGAGGCTTTGCCGAACTACGTCAATCCGAAAACGCACCGCGTACACACGAGCTACGCGCTCGCGGCAACATCGACCGGCCGCCTCTCATCGTCCGAACCCAACCTGCAGAACATTCCGGTCCGCACCGAAGATGGACGCAAGATCCGCCGCGCCTTCGTTGCCGCGCCGGGAATGAAGCTCGTCTCAGCCGACTATTCGCAGATCGAATTGAGGCTGCTTTCGGAAGTCGCCAATGTGCCGACCTTGCGAAAAGCGTTTCAGGATGGCGTCGACATTCACGCCATGACCGCTTCGGAAATGTTCGGCGTCCCGGTCAAGGACATGCCGCCTGAAGTGCGCCGCCGCGCAAAAGCGATCAACTTTGGCATTATCTATGGAATTTCGGCTTTCGGCCTCGCCGCCCAACTCAGCATCGAAAGCAAGGAAGCAGGCGCCTACATCAAGAAATACTTCGAACGCTTCCCGGGCATACGCGACTACATGGACGAGACGCGCGAGTTCTGCCGGGAGCACGGCTACGTGCTCACATTATTCGGCCGCAAGTGCCACTACCCCGACATCAAGGCCAGCAATCCTTCGATCCGCTCGTTCAACGAACGTGCTGCGATCAACGCTCGCCTCCAGGGCTCGGCCGCCGACATCATCCGACGCGCCATGATCCGCATCGAGCCGGAGCTTCGGAAGGACAAGCTCGATGCACGCATGCTTCTGCAGGTGCACGACGAGTTGATCTTCGAAGTGCCGGAGAAAGAAGTCGAGCGCACCATTCTGATCATCAAGAGCGCGATGCAGAGTGCGCCCGATCCTGCCGTCGCGCTGCACGTCCCGCTTCAGGTCGACGCCCGCGCCGCCGACAACTGGGATGAAGCGCACTAAGCGAGCAATACCTGCGTACTACCTACCTGCGTTTCCGGCGCGCCTTGACCTTTTTGGCGGAACGGCGCGTAGCGGGTTTCGCCCTCGCCGCTTTTGCGGTTTTTGCCGGCAACACTGCAATCGCTTCGATCTCGAACAGCGCGCCTGGTCGCGCCAGCTGAGAGATGGCGACCGTCGTGCTTGCCGGCGGCGCAGACATATTGAAGTGGCGGTCGCGGACTTCGCGGAAGATCGGGATATGCGACATATCGACGAGGTAATTGTTGATCTTGACCACGTCCTTGAGCGTCGCGCCGGCGTCGGCAAGCGCGAGCTTCAGGTTTTCAATCGCCTTTTCCGCCTGCGCACCGAAATCGCCCGGCGCTCCCACGAGCTTGTTCTCCATATCGAGGCCAAGCTGGCCGGCGATGAATATCAGCCTGTTCGGCCCCGTCGCCTCGACGACGTAACTGTATCCCGGCGGCTTTGCGAGCGTCTTCGGATTGGAAAAGCGGAGATTGGCAGCCATCGAAATCCTCCTGTCGTTTAATCGATTGACCCGGTCATCCTCGATCCAGAAGCCCCAAAACTTCTGCCAGCCATTTTGTGGCCGGGATGCTGCCCGACGCTTTGCGAAATGACAACGGGCGGTTATCCGCAATGCCGCTTGACCCGCGTCCCGCATTGGCGGATTTAGTCGAAAGCCCTTCAAACAAGTGAGTCGGTGAACAATGCGAAAAGCGGTATTTGTAGCAGCAATCTGCGTCTTCGGATCCTTGCTCGCGGAACACGCTTTTGCCGCTACGCCCTGCCGCACCAATGGCAGCTACGAGCGCTGGCTCGAGGATTTCAAAAAAGAAGCTGCCGCACAGGGTATCTCGCCGCGGGTGATCGCGGCGGCGGCGCCGAGCATGGTCTTCGACCAGGCCATCATCCGGCGCGACCACGGCCAGGCCGTCTTCAACCAGACGTTCCTGCAATTTTCCGATCGCATGGTCGGTGGCGGCCGCATACCTACCGGGCTCGCCAAGATAAAGCAGCACGGGTCCCTGTTCGCGCGGATCGAGGAGAAGTACGGTGTGCCCGCGCCGGTTCTGACCGCGTTCTGGGGATTGGAAAGCGACTTCGGTGCAAATTTCGGCAAGTACAACATTCTGAGCGCGATCGCATCGCTCGCCTATGATTGCCGGCGGCCGGAGTTCTTCCGTCAGCAACTCTTCGATGCGTTGCGCATCATCGAGCGCGGCGACCAGAGTGTCGAAGACATGATCGGCGACTGGGCCGGCGAATTCGGCGGGATGCAATTCACCGCCACCGATTACCTCAAGAACGCGGTCGACTTCGACGGCGACGGCCGCCGCGATCTGATCAAAAGCGTTCCCGATACGCTCGCCTCGGCGGCCAACTTCCTGGTCAGCCTCGGCTGGCAGCGTGGGCAGCCTTGGTTGAAAGAAGTGCGCGTGCCTGCGAACCTGCCGTGGCAGGAAGCCGATGTCGGGATCCAGCACCCGCAATCGCAATGGCTCGCGTGGGGCGTGAAGCCGATGCAGGGCGAATTGCCGAGCGGCAATCTGCCCGCCTCGCTCATTCTCCCGATGGGCCGGCAAGGACCAGCGTTCCTCGCCTATCCGAATTTCAAGGCGTTCCTCGGCTGGAATTCGGCCATGGTCTACTCAACGACGGTTGCCTATTTCGCCACGCGCCTCGCGGGCGCGCCAACGGTAGACCATTCAGGCGCGGCCAGCATCGCGCCGCTCTCGGCGCAACAGGTGATGGAGCTGCAACGTCTGCTCAACAAGCAGGGCTACGAAGGCGTCGGCGAACCCGACGGAAAGGTCGGCAACGGCACGCGCATCGCAACGAAGAAGGCGCAGTTGAAAGTCGGCCTGCCGGCCGATTCCTATCCGACTGCCGAGCTGATCGAACGCCTGCGCAATGTCAGCGCCGCCAACCGGTAATTTCCTGCCGCGGCGACAGCCGCGACGAACGTAAAATTACAAAACGTTCATCTCCTGTCACATCCGCACGATGGAACCGCCGGATTCGTGAACTCTCCGCCGTTTAATCCGTTAAAGGACCGAACTTCGCGTCCTGGAGTTGGCGGAGGATTAAAAAATGACACAACAAAAAGGAACGCTGCTGTTGGCAGCGATGCTTGTCGCTGGTATTCCGGCGACGGCGAGCGCCCAGCAACCACAACACGGTGGTGGCGGAAGGCCTGCGGCGGCACCGCATTTCGCACCGGCGCCGCGCATGGCAGCGCCACAGATGCCGGCGCCGCGGATGTCGGCACCGCACACGTCGTCACCCCGCATGTCCGCGCCGCAAATCGCGCCACGCATGGCACAGCCACGTATGCAGCCGCGTATGGCAACCCCTCACGTCAATGCACCGCGCATGGCAACGCCACACATTCAGCGGCCGCCTGCGGTCAATCGGACCGTCCAGCGGCAGCAATTCCGTCAGGAGCGCGCATTGCGCCAGCAGACGCAGCCGTCGGCGCAGGTACGGTCCAACGTGCAAACGCGGACGAAGCAGCAACTGCAGGCCAATACGCAGATCAACTCACGTGACCCGTTGCGAACCACACGTGAGCAGCAGCGCGCCGAGCGTACATTGCGTCGATCCGAGGCACGCGAACTGCGCCAGCTTCCACCGCCGCAACGCGCGGCGAAGCGCGAGCAGTTCGAGCAGGCACGTCAGCAGCGTGCCCTCGCCCGGCAGCAGCTCACGCAGCCGAACGCAGCACAGTCAAACGCGAACACGCGCAACTCGCGTGAGAACCGCCGCAACGGAATGGCGCGCGTGACACCGGACGCGGCACGTCAGGGCCGCTTCGCGGCACGCTTCGCCCAGCAGGCCGGCGGCATCAATACGAACAATCGCTGGGCGTGGGCTCCCGCGAATAATGCATGGCGAAACCATCACCGCGCCCGCTTCGTCGCCTGGTTCGGACCGGTGTTCTGGCCGTACGCCTATGCCGACATCTTCAACTACACGTTCTGGCCGTATGGCTACGACGACGGCTATTGGGCATACGCCTACGATGATTTCTTCGATGGCGTATTCTGGGGCGATGCTGGCGTGCCGGACGCTTATGCCTATGCGCCGGCATCCGGCTATGCGTCGTCCGGCGGTGCGCGGACAGCCCGTGCGGCGGCGGCGCGCCCGACCTATGCGAGCGTGCAGGAACTGTGCAGGCAGCCCGGCAACGGCGTGACCGCCTGGCCGTTCGGCGACATTGAACGCAAGGTTGGTCTCAACGGCGAGCAGAAGCAGTTGCTTGACGATGTGCGCAGGGCAAGCAACGACGCAGCCGCGGGCTTCAAGGCGTCCTGTCCGGCGGACAATGCTTTCCCGCTGACGCCTCCGGGCCGACTCGCTGCGATGACGGCGCGACTGGAAGCAACCCTGCAAGCCGTGCAGACGGTGCGTCCGGCGCTCGAGAAGTTCTACGCATCGCTGAGCGACGAGCAGAAGGAGCGCTTCAATCTGCTTGGGCCGCAGAACGCAGGGATTGAAGCACAGGCGAGCGTCGCCTCGCAGGCCGCGGATGCGTGCAAGCAGCCGAAGCAGGGCCTGACCAATCTGCCGATCGAGAAGATTGAGGACGCGCTCAATCCGACCGATGCGCAGGAGACCGAGCTGATGAAGCTGCAGGACGCGACCAACAAGGCGGTCTCCATCATGCAGACAGCCTGCCCGGATGAGACGCCGATGACGCCTCCCGGCCGGCTCAATGTGATGGAGAAGCGCTTGCGGTCGATGGTCGACGCCGCCAACACGGTGAAGCCGGCACTCGAGGACTTCTATGCTTCGCTTACGAGCGAGCAGAAGGCCCGATTCAACCGGATCGGCCAGCAGCTAGCGCGAACCAACGGCTAACAGGGCGAACCACGCAATGAAAAAGGGCGGCATCGCAGCCGCCCTTTTTATTTTGCCGGCGTTTAGGCGCAGACGACGGGGTGCCGTCTGCTGCGACACAAATACAGACTTGCCGTAATTCTCCCGCCGCGCAACTATCCTCGGAACAAGGTTAAAGGGGAGGACGTATGAGTAAAACGTGCCGACGAATGACTGTGGGCATTGCGGCGCTTGCATTTGCCGTTGCGACCGTCGCTGCGGAAGCCAAGGACAAGGTCAAGGTCGGCTTCATTGGTCCACTGACAGGCGGTGTATCCGTGAACGGTCTCGGCGGGCGTAATTCGGCCGACCTGGCCGTGCGCCTGCGCAATGCCGATCCGAATGCGAAATATGAGTACGAGCTCGTCGTGCTCGACGACGAATGCAAACCCAATGTCGCGGTGCAGGTCGCGACCAAGATGGCGGCAGACAAGGACATCATCGCCGGCGCGACGCACTACTGCTCGGCGACCGCAATCGCCACGGTCGACACGTATCACAAGTTCGGCTTTCCGGTGATCGTGTGGGGCGCCGTGCTGCCCGACATCACCTATCGCAACAAGTATGAAGAAGTGCATCGCGTCAACGGCACCATGATCAACCAGAATGACGCGAACGCCGAGCTGATCTCCAAGCTCGGCTACAAGACGGTCGCGGTCATCCACGACACCACCGACTATGGTAAAGGTCACAACGAATATTTCAGTAAGTCGTTGGCCAAGATCGGCAAGGCGAACATCGTCGGCACCTTCGGGGTCACCGCAGAACAGCAAGACTTCACCGGTGAGCTCACGAAGATCAAGGCACTCAATCCCGACGTGATCTACTTCGGCGGGCTGACGCCAATCGGCGTGCGCATCCGCTCGCAGATGGACAAGCTCGGCATCAATGCCGTGTTCGACGGCACGTCCGGCATCGTCTCCGACGCTTATATCCAGGGCCTCGGGCCGCTGGCAGAGGGCACCCTCGCCTTCCGTGAAGGCGCGCCGACCGAGAAACTTCCCGGCGGCAAGTTCTTCATGGAAAAGTACAACGCGCAGAAATACGACAATCCGCCGGAGGCCTACGGTGCCTTCGCCTTCGCGGCGATGGACATGATCCTCGACACTATCGAGAAGGTCGGTCCGGATCGCAAGAAAGTCATCGCCGCGCTGGCGGACGTGAAAGATCGCGACTCGATCGTCGGCAAGATCACGTTCGACGATCACGGCCAGAATACTGTTCCGGTCATCACGAAATACGTGGTGCAGGACGGCAAATTCGTGGAATGGGACGACAGCGAATACGCCGCCGGCAAGCGCAAGCTGCCGGGACAGAAGTAACGCAACGCGCGGCGCAAGGCGCATGAGGCAATGACCCGTCATGGCCGGGCGTGTCCCGGCCATCCACGTCTTTCCTGATTTCGGGCGGATGTGGATCCATGGCGGTGGAGATCCGGACATGGATGCAAGCCTGCTCGCCCAGTACATCATGAACGGGCTGATGCTCGGCATGATGTATGCGCTGGTGGCCGTCGGCTTCACGCTGTTCTTCGGCGTGCTCGACGTGATCAAGTTCTCGCACGGCGATGTGCTAACGGTCGGCGCCTTCGCGGCACTTGCGACCTATGTCGGCCTGCACACCGCCGGCGTCAATTCCAGTTGGCTCGATCTTCTCATTATGCTTGTCCTGTCGACGCTGGCCATGGCGCTGCTCGGCATGGGCATCGCGCGCTATCTCGTGATGCCGCTGCGTTCCGCGCCGGCGCTCAATACGCTGCTGATCACGCTGATGCTCGGCACGGTACTGCGCGAAAGCGTGCGG
>DASRAF010000482.1:0-2569 GCA_035638295.1 Pseudolabrys sp. | reverse complement strand
AAATGCTGAACGGCAAATGGAAATTCCCCGAGGCGCAACTGGCAGACTGATGGGACCACCGCGATATAACGATACCGCAGGTGTTGCCAAAATTCTGAACCGCAAACTTTGAACGGCGTGAGTACAACAGCGGGCGCGGGCTCTTAACGCTTGGTTGCCAGCGATGGAGAATCGTGATGATCCGTAAACTCGCCGACGGAAAGTTCAGGCTCTATTCGCGTAAAAAGAATCCGCGCACGGGAAGGCGTCGAAACCTGGGCACCTTTCCAACAAGGCAGGCAGCGCTACGGCACGAGCGCGAGATTCAGTTTTTCAAGCGGCACTGAACGCAGAAGCCAGATGGCTGCCGCCGTTCCACAGCGCTAGCCGTGGTGCGCAACGCCGAGCTCCTCTTCGCCGCGATCGAGGATCAGCGGCACGATAAGGTCCTCTTCATCATCAAGGTGACGGATGAGCCCTTTGAGCAGGACCGCGCTTGCGTCCGCGTAGCCGTCGCTGCAACGGCGAAGGCTGCCGCTGTCGCTGCGTAGCGCCTGCAAGAGCGCATTGGCGGTCTCTGCGGTCCGCGCCATCTCGCCGTGAATGTGGTGATGATCACCTTCCAGTACGTCAAATCCGATGGCTAACCGGGCCTCCGCAGCGCGGAAAATCGGGAAGTAATGAAAGTCCTCGATCTGATGGTGAACATTCAGCTGGTCTAGGACGAACTGAAGCCGCGGTACGAATTGCCGCGCGAATTCAATGGGTGGAAGCCTGCCGGCACGAAACTGTTCGGTGACTTTTTCAATCGTTGCCGACAGTTCGCGGAACATGGCGTGCCGCGACAGCCAGAAACGGGCCATTTCGCCCAAATTGGCATGGGCTTCCCATTTCTCGCGCGGGTAGCGATCAAGCAGCACGCGCATGTCTTCCGGCCAGCCGCTGCGGCGGGCCAAAGCAAGTGCTTCAATCTCGGTGGAATGAGCTCGTTCGAGGGTCACAGGCGCCTACATAGCCATTGCGCGCGCGAATGCGAAGGGCAATCTTGCGCCGCATGAATGCCCCTACCACCGTCGCCCGTCTTTCTTGCGACGAACCGACCGCCCGGCGCCTTGCGGCTTTTCTTGGCGAAAGCCTCGATGCCACGGACTCGGCTTGCGCCGCGTTCGAAGATGATGCTGGTCGCTGGCAGGTGGCGATTCATTTTCGCAACACGCCCGACGAAGCTGGGTTGCGCGTTTTGGTCAAGCTGGCGGCCGGCGAAGCCGCGGCGGACGCGCTCAGCATCGAGCGGGTCCCGGCCCACGACTGGGTGGCGGAGAGCCTTGCCGGACTGAGGCCGGTGCGCGCACGACGTTTCGTCGTTCATGGCGCTCATGACCGGGCCGGCCTCCGAGCCAATGACATCGGAATCGAGATCGAGGCCGCCCTCGCCTTCGGCACCGGTAATCACGGGACGACCCGCGGCTGTCTCCTCGCGCTTGATGATCTGATGAAACGCTGGCGCGCGCCCAATGTGCTGGACATCGGCACCGGCACAGGTGTGCTTGCAATCGCGGCCGCACAATTGCTGCGCAAGCGCGTTGCCGCCGGAGACATCGACCCGGTGGCCGTGCGCACCGCTCGTGAGAATGCCAGGTTGAATCGCGCGGCATCGTTCATCACCTTCGTGCGCGCCGCCGGTGTGCGCGCGCAGGTCATCCGCGAGCGCGGGCCTTACGATCTGATATTTGCGAATATTCTGATGGGGCCCCTCACGAGGCTCGCGGTGCCTGTACGTAGCCTCGCCGCGCCCGGGGCCCATGTCGTTTTGTCTGGCCTGCTGCCTTCCCACGCCAACGCCGTCGCCAGCATCTATAGCGCACAGGGCCTTGTGCTCCAACGGCGGACCGTTCTCGAGGGCTGGGTTACACTGGTGATGCGGCGGTCAGCCTCTTCCGGTTCCACAAAACAAAACCGCCCGTTGCGAGGACACTGGGGACAACCGTTGCGTTGAGTACCGTCAAGTGTTGTTTGATGTGATTTTTCAGCCACTTCTGACCACGACGGGCGCGTCTAGTGTCGCTGCGTTTCGACCATTGTTGAGGAGTTGTTAAGGAAGCGGCGCGCGACTCACCAAGCTCATTGGCGGAGCACTAGTTAGCTGGCCGTTGGCGGCAAATGCTCAAAAGTCGTCGCGACTGCCGACAATTGGATTTTTGGGCCCCAATACCGCAGCAAGTCCAACTTAAAAGTTTGTCCAATCCGCATCAGTATAAAACGGTTCAAAGTCTGCAGATCGATCTGCCCACTCGGCCCGTGACGGTTTCTCCCTTCATGACGGGCCATATTCTTTGACCTCCAACATTGATCTGGATCAATGAGTTCTTGTCTGTTCTCGCGATGGCACCTTCAAACTCAAGATTACAAACCGCTTGGAACCGACTCGTTCAATTGGCGTTCATGTGCCGGCGTTTAGTGGTAAGGCGTCGTGTGAAAAAACTGAAAAACTTAAACGGAGGATTAGTAATGCGCATTGTTTCGATGCTACTACTGCCTTTGGTCATCGCCGCCATGGTCGCGATTGCAGATTATGGTGTGGCCGAAGCCA
>DASRAF010000481.1:0-2511 GCA_035638295.1 Pseudolabrys sp. | reverse complement strand
CGAAGGAGGTTATGCCGAATTCGCCGCGGCGAAAGAGGACGAGCTCGCGCCGAAACCGAGCACTGTTAGTTTCGCGCAGGCTGCTGGTGCGGGAGCGGCCGGTGCGACGGCATGGGAGGCGTTGATTGTCACCGCGAATTTGCGCGCAGGCCAGACGGTGTTGATTCACGGCGGCTCAGGTGGAGTAGGTCATTTAGCAATCCAAATTGCGAAAGCGAAAGGCGCAAAAGTTCTCGCGACGGCATCGACCGCCAACCAGGAGTTCCTGCGGCAAATGGGAGCGGATGTCGCCATCGATTACACCCGAACCAGGTTCGAAGACGTCGCAAAGGATGTGGATGTCGTGCTTGATACGGTTGGTCGAGATACGCTCGAACGTTCTTATGGCGTGGTGAAAAAAGGAGGAATCATTGTATCGATCGTCGACGAACCGAAACCCGCCGCGCTCGAAGCGCATGGGATCCGCGGTGTGACGCTGCGTTGCACGCCAAAGGCTGGAGTGCTGGAGGAACTGAGCAAACTAATGGAAGCAAAAAAGCTTACACCGGTGATCTCGCAGACTTTTCCAATGACGCAGGTGGACCAGGCGCAGGACCAAATCGCCACGGGCCACACCCGCGGCAAGATCGTGTTAAATATCGGTCAGGATCCGGTCCGTCGAGCCCTCTAAAGTGTCGATCTAACTGAGATCGGCGATCACGTTATGCGGAGCGACAGGAAGTCGAAGACAGCTTGCGATCAATTCTTCGAACCGGCAGCGGCAGCAAGATCGTTCTTTATTGTCACCCCGTCTTTCATGACGAAAACGACCTTCTCGATGGCGTTAATGTCTTGGATCGGATTGCCGTCGATCGCGATGATGTCGGCGAACTTTTCAGGCTCGATCGTCCCGATGCGATCGGACCACTTTAGCAACTCGGCTCCGTTGATGGTGGCAGCCTGCAAGGCTTGTAACGGTGTCATTCCGGCGCGAACAAGGGCTTCTACTTCCTTCGGTAAGAATTGAGGTTCGTCATCTATTCCTACTGCGATCTTAAGGTGGGCGTTGAGGGCGCGCGTGAAAGCTGGCTGCTGATGAGCGACGATTTCTTTTGTCTTCGCAAGGCTAATCGGGTCTTGGCCATGACTGGTTCCTAACTCAACTCCGTGTTGAAAAGTGTAAAGCGTAGGCACGAGCCATGTGCCTTTCTGGGCCATGAGCGCAGCGCCTTCGTCATCAAGCATGGTGCCGTGTTCGATGGTGTCCACACCGGCGCGCACCGCCGCTTTGATTCCTTCGGTTCCTTCTGCATGGACCATCACACGTTTGCCTGCCCGATGAGCCACTTCGACGGCTTTGGCCATTTGTTCTTCACTTAGCTCTTGGACTTTGAAATCGCTGGTGAGATCTGCCACGCCCCCTGTGCCCATGAGTTTGATCCAATCCGCGCCGTATTTGATGTCACGGCGAACGGCGCGCGCCACGTCGTCCACTGTGTCGGCGATGTTAGGCCGGAGAGGCAGCTCCTGATCGGGCGCAATGAAATCCTCGGAATCCCCGTGACCGCCATTCAGAGAAACGAAGTTACCCGACGACTGCATTCGCGGGCCATCGATCCAACCGGCGTTGATCGCATCGCGTAATGCCAGTTGCCCATAGCCGAGATCGTCTTCGCCAGCGTCGCGCAAAGCCGTGAAACCTTTCGCGAGCCAGACCTTGAGATTCTTCATGCCCCACAGCGTTTTTTTGGCCGATGACATGCGAAAGCTCGCGCCCGGGGACTGGTCGGACAGGTCACCCAATATATGCGCATGGCAATCGACCATCCCTGGCATGACAAAGGCGTTGGAGAGATCGATCACCCGAATGCCCGCAGGCGCTGCGTTGCCGATGCTTTTGATGCGATGGTTCTCGATCAAGATAAAAACATTGTTCGCGATCTTCCCGGTTTTAACATCGAGCAATCGACCGGCCTTGATCGCGACCGGCGCCGGGGTCGGTGAAGGAGTCGGACTCGGTGACGACGCCGGAGTTTGAGCATGTGAGTTCGTGATTGTTAAAAGGAAAGTGGCGAGGGCAATCGTTTTTGTCGCAATTAAAATTCTTTTCATTGGATTAGCAGAGAAGGGATAGACCTTATTCGGCGAAAGCAAAGGAGAGAAGTCGAAAACAGGCGTCTTCGCCTGCGTTAGCTTTGGTTCGACGGTTTCCACCGTCCGAGCTGTTTCAGATCTCGCCGCCAAATATCTGCGCCTTCGGCGATTGCTTAAGCCATCGAGCTCGGAGAGCTCGATCCACCTTTGCGCGATCAATCCTTTTATCACAGGGAGCGCAGAGATCACTAAGTGTTATCAAAAAATTCGTCTGCGTTCTCCGTGTCCTTCGTGTTCTTCGTGGTTAAAATTGGCAACATGAACATCGAGAGACTCCATATCGGGATGAAGGTGCGCCATCCGCAATACGGCGTAGGGGTGGTGAAATCGCTGACCGAGCAAACCGCCGAGATCGCGTTTGACGACGCGCAGCGGACA
>DASRAF010000480.1:0-2612 GCA_035638295.1 Pseudolabrys sp. | reverse complement strand
ATGAGGCTGCGGTTTGAACATGGACGGCGCGACGACTTGAAAACTTTGAACCCGGCCTATTTTGCCCTGGTGATGGCTACCGGCATCATCTCGATCGCGACCGACTTGCACAACATCCCGATTCTTCCGACGGTCATGTTCTGGCTCAATGCCCTTTTTCTCGCCGGATTGGCGGCGGCGACTGGCGCGCGTATCCTGCGCTACCCGCGGGCATTCGCCGCCGACATCCAAAGCCATAGCCGCGGTGTGGGCTTCTTCACCACCGTGGCGGCCACCGCCGTGTTCGGTACGGAGCTCGTGTTGCTGATGGACGCCGCTGGGATTGCAGCCGTGTTCTGGATCGCTGCTGCGGCACTTTGGTTCGTGACGATCTATGGCGTGCTCGCCGTGCTCACCGTCAAGCCGGACAAGCCTAGTTTGGCCGACGGCCTCAATGGCGGTTGGCTCGTCAGCACTGTGGCCTCCCAGGCAGTCGCGCTGCTGACGGTGCTGATATCGGCCGCTGGCGCTTTCGCAGGTCTTGAGCGCCCGTTGTTGTTCGCTGCGTTGGTCCTTTGGCTCGGCGGCGGTGCGCTGTACTTGTGGATCATGACGCTGATCTTCTTCCGCTACACGTTCGTGCACATGGCGCCGGACGATCTCACGCCCCCCTATTGGATCAATATGGGCGCGGTAGCGATCTCCGCCCTGGTCGGCGCCACGCTGATCGAACATGCTGCTCTCTCTCCGGATGTCGCAGAGATCGTGCCGTTTGTGAAGGGCTTGACCTTGTTCTTCTGGGCCATCGCCACCTGGTGGGTGCCCATGTTGATCGTGCTCGGCGCCTGGCACTATCTGATCTGCGGCGCGCCGGTTGCCTATGACCCGCTTTATTGGGGAGGCGTTTTCCCGTTAGGCATGTATTCCGTCTCAACGTACCACTTGGCAAAGATCCTGGAGGCGCCGTTCCTGATGCCGCTGTCGAAACTATTCATGGTCATCGCGGTACTTGCCTGGGTGGTGACCTTTGCCGGGCTTGTCGACAGCCGTTTGAACCGCGGGCCGCGCGCGCAATCGCCCGATTGAAATGGAGGCATCCGAACGAAAGCGATCGATGCTTTCGCTAATGGGCAACCTCGACGCAGAGCCGATGCGCGAAGGCCACTAGAAGTCCTGAAGGATGGAGATTGGGTTTCAGCGGGCCGCGACCGCTATCGTGCAACGATTCCACCTTTCTCAAAGATGGAGGCTTCACGCGCGGCCCCTGCGCCAAGGCTCTTCGGCGGGAGCGCCAGATCCGCTGATCTCGTGCAACGGGGCGGTCGGGCCAGAGCCTGCGTAGAGCGGGCTTGCATAGTATTGGCGCAGCGCGAAACGCACCAGCACGCCGATGGCGGCAGCAAGCGGCCCCGCAATCAAGAGGCCGACAAAGCCAAACAGATAGCCGAAGGCAAACAGCGCAAACATCATCCACACTGGATTCAAATGAACTTTTCGGCCAACCAGATACGGCGCCAGAACGTAGTCCGCGAGTGACTGTCCGACAAAGAAGACGGCAACAACCAGAAAGACCGACGTCCAACTCGGCCAGAATTGCGCGATTGCAACGCACATGGCAACGACGAGGCCAGTGAGGGAACCGAGATAGGGAATGAAGCTCAAGAGCCCCGATGCAATGCCGATCAGGACGCCGTGCCTGAGACCAATCAGCGACAATGCCAATGCATAGAAAGCAGCCAGAGCAAGACAGAGCGCACTCTGGCCACGCACAAATCCTCGGATCGTGTGATCGATCTCTGAAGCAAGCGTCCGGACTGTCGTGCGATACACAGGGGGCACCCAGTGGTCAATCGCAGCAATCATCCGACTCCAGTCATAAATGAGATAGCAGGCAACAATAGGTGCCACCACTGTAAGTGAAGCGATCGAGATCAGTGCCTGCCCTCCCGACCATATCGAGCGCAGGAATGTGCCGAGCCAATCGGCCGCCACAGATGTAATGTCGCCGAACGAGCGCTCAGCTTCCCCCAGACCTTCACCCACTATCTTGCTGAGCCAGGGCCGGCTTGGATCAGTCGTCAGGGTCTGTAGCCTCCTGAGATATAAGGGAAGGCTTTCGATGAAATATGAAAGCTCGCTGACGATCGTTGGAATCGTCAAAACCATTAAAACGGCAATGGCCACAACAACGATACCCATGATGGCAAGCGTCGCCGGCAGGCGACTCATGCCTAGCCGTTCAATGCGGCTTACGACGGGGTTGAGCAGATAGGCGAGCACCATGCCGGTAACAAACGGCAGGAGAGCGCCGCGCAACAAGACGACGACTGCAACGACCGACGCGAGCATTGCAGTCCAGAAAATGATCGGCCGAGTAAAGTTCATTGCAGGGCCGTATAGCCAGCAAGCGCGGCGGCCAACGAACATTTCCAAGCCTGACGCAACGCCGCGTCGATCAATATTGTCCGTAGGTCTAAGTGAATTGTCATTTGGCGTGGCGAGGCGGGGGAGATATGGACAGCCAGAGGGAGTGATGTAGAACCCGTTCTTTGTCTGCGGTCATTCTTAATTGGGCGACGTCGTCGGCGGGTCCACGACGCAATTTCATAACGCGAGTCGACCTCGTCAGCCTG
>DASRAF010000479.1:0-7351 GCA_035638295.1 Pseudolabrys sp. | reverse complement strand
TTGAATAGTAAACCATTTGGTTAAGTATAGGCTCATGCGTCTCGTTGTCAAGGCGATCGGCATTTATCTTTCGTTGGGATTAGAGGTAGCCGGAGATGGTTCCCATATCTCTGGCAAACTCGCCGGCGCCCAGATGAGCAGCGCGCAGATGGCCGTTGCCGCGAAGATGGTGCGGATGAACGCCGACAACGCCGCGTCCATCATCGAAGTGCTCAACGCCGCGCAACGCAATATCGCGAGCCTCGCCAACGTTGCCGCTGGTGTCGGACAGAATCTCAACATCACTGCCTAGAGCGGAACGGTGCTGTTATTGCCCGAGCGCCAACTTGATGAGCTTGATCGCATCTTCGCTCGCCCATTCAGCCGGTCCGGCGATTGTGGCGATCTCGCAACCCTGCGGATCGATCAATAACGTCGTGGGCATACCGAATGCACGGCCGATGACCTTGAGATCCTGAAACACACGCGCGGTCGGATCGGCGAAGTAGGTGAGCGTCTGCACGCCGACTTCGTTCAGCCAGGCCTTCGGCTTGTCGGCGTCGCGTGTATCAATATTGACCGTCACAACTTCGAACCGGGGTCCACCCAGCCGCTGCTCAAGCGCGTCGAGCGCGGGCATCTCCTTGCGACAGGGCACACACCACGTGGCCCACAGGTTGAGCAGGACGGTGCGCCCATGCCAGTTCGCCAGCGTCAGGGGCTTGCCCGCCGAATCCTGGAAAGCGAGGTCGGGAATGCGCAACGGACTTTTGGCAACGTTAACGGCGGCCACCTCGCCACGCGCCAAAGGCGCTATTTTCTTGGCTAATTCGACGGCCGGCTTGCAGGTGGCGTCGCCACCCACGTTGCGCGTTAGGGTCGCAATCCCGTATACCCCCGCAAGCCCAACCATGACTCCGGCGATTCCGCCCGCCAAAACCATAGCGAGGCGCTTTTTGGCGAAACTGGATTGGGTCCCGGTCATGAGCGGTTTGGTGAATATGCCATGAGCAACAAAATGTGGGGTGGGCGGTTCGCGTCTGGCCCCGGCGCTATCATGGAGGAGATTAACGCCTCCATCAATTTCGACCGGTATCTTTACCGTCAAGACATCACGGCATCAAAGGCCCATGCGGAAATGCTGGCCAAGCAAGGCATCATTACGGCCGACGATGCGAAAAAGATCGCTCACGGTCTAGACACGATCCTGTCAGAAATCGACGCCGGCAAGTTCTCATTCAAGCGGGCTTTGGAAGACATCCACATGAATGTGGAGAGCCGCCTTTCAGAGCTGATCGGGGAGGCGGCCGGCAGGCTGCACACGGCCCGCTCGCGTAATGACCAGGTCGCGACCGACTTCAGATTGTGGGTGCGCGACACCGTGGACGCGCTCGACGTTTCACTTGCCGCCTATCAGTGTGCCCTTGCCGAAAAGGCACTGGCGCACGCCGGCACCTTGATGCCCGGCCTCACGCATCTGCAGACTGCGCAGCCGATCACACTCGGGCATCACCTGTTGGCCTATGTGGAGATGGCCGGGCGTGACCGCGGCCGCTTTGCCGACGCCCGGAAGCGTCTCAACGAATCCCCGCTCGGTGCGGCCGCGCTCGCTGGCACGTCGTTCGCCGTCGACCGCGACATGACCGCTGAGGCGCTGGGCTTCGATCGACCGATGGCCAATTCACTCGATGCGGTTTCCGATCGCGATTTTGTCATGGAAGTTCTCGCGGCCGCCGCCATCACATCGGTGCATCTGTCGCGGCTTGCGGAAGAGATCATCATCTGGACATCGCCGCTGGCTGGCCTCGCCACGTTGTCGGACAAATTCACGACCGGCTCCTCGATCATGCCGCAAAAGCGCAACCCCGATGCGGCGGAACTCGTGCGCGCAAAGACCGGCCGCATCATCGGATCGCTCAACGCACTTCTGATCGTGATGAAGGGTTTGCCGCTGGCGTATGCCAAGGACATGCAGGAGGACAAGGAGGGTGCAATGGACGCGCTCGCCGCGCTCTCTTTGTCGTTGGCCGCAATGAGTGGGATGATTGCCGATCTCGAGCCTGATTCGGCGCGGATGAAAAAGGCTGCCGGCGAAGGCTACGCGACTGCAACGGACCTCGCCGATTGGCTGGTGCGCACCCTGAAAATTCCGTTCCGCGAAGCGCATCACATTACCGGTCGGATCGTCGCCAAGGCAGCGGAGACCGGCACGGCGTTGCATCGGCTGCCGCTTTCGACGATGCGAGACATCGAACCACGGATCGCCGAGCAGGTATTCAGCGTCCTTTCGGTCGACCGGTCCGTGAAGAGTCGCATGAGTTTCGGTGGTACTGCGCCCAAAAACGTGCGCGCGCAGGCCAAAAAATGGCTGCGCAAGCTGGAAAAAGCGAAATCCTGACTTCGCCTTGTTTCTCTGGTTTGCTATCGTTCCTCCATGCAAGGAGCCGTGTCCGTGAGGCATTGTGACCGCCTGTTTCTCCGTGTCGCCCTGATCGGCGCGCTTGTCGCCTCGCTCGGGCTGACGGCGTGCGGGCGAAAGGGGCCGCTCGATCCGCCGCCCGGCGGATCCTTCACAGGCGCACAAGTGACACCAACGAGCACCGATAAGCCAGTGTACGGACCGGACGGAAAGGTGCTCGTGCCGGCCGGCACCAAAAAACCGATTCCACTCGACGTCCTGCTCAACTGAGCGTGCCATGCACCACTTCGCCTATCGCGACGGCGTGTTGCACGCCGAGGCGGTGAACCTCGATACGCTTGCCGCCGCGGTCGGCACGCCATTTTATTGTTACTCGACCGCGACCCTCATACGTCACTACCAGGTGTTTGCCGATGCGTTTGCCGACGTGCGCGCGCTTGTCTGCTACGCCATGAAGGCTAACTCCAATCAGGCGATCATCATGACGCTCGCGAAGCTTGGCGCCGGTGCCGATGTCGTATCGGGCGGCGAACTCAAGCGCGCGCGCCTTGCGGGTATTCCGCCGGAGAGGATCATGTTTTCCGGGATCGGAAAGACTGCTTCCGAACTTGCCTCGGCCGTCGATGAAGGAATTCTCTGCGTCAATGTTGAATCGGAAGCAGAACTCGAACAGCTGTCGTCAATTGCGTCGGCGAAGGGACGCAGCGCGCGGATATCGATCCGCGTCAATCCTGACATCGATGCCAAGACGCATCACAAGATTGCAACCGGAAAGTCCGAGAACAAGTTCGGCATTCCGATCAGTGGCGCCCGCGAGATTTATGCGCGGGCTGCCAAGTTGAAGGGTCTCGAGGTTGCCGGTGTGGATATGCACATCGGCAGTCAGATCACCGAACTCGACCCCTTCGGAAATGCTTTCGCGTTGCTTGCTGAATTTGTCCGGGTCCTGCGCAGTGACGGTCACAAGATCTCGCATGTCGATCTTGGCGGCGGTTTGGGGATTCCATATCGCGACGATAACGAGCCGCCACCGCACCCCGAGGCCTATGCCGAAGTTGTCAAACGGGCGACGCGCGATCTCGATTGCCGGTTGATCTTTGAGCCCGGTCGCCTGCTCGTGGGCAATGCCGGGATCCTGGTGACCCGCGTGCTGTTCGTGAAGAACGGTGAAGCGAAGAACTTTGTCGTCGTCGACGCCGCCATGAACGATCTTATTCGCCCGACGTTATATGACGCGCACCACGAGATCTGGCCGGTGGAAAAAAAGCCGTCCGGGCAGCGCATTCGCGCCGACGTGGTTGGACCGGTGTGTGAGAGCGGCGATTTCCTCGCGCTCGACCGGGAAATGATGGAACCGGCAGCGGGTGCATTGCTTGCCGTGATGTCGGCAGGTGCCTATGGCGCAGTCCAGGCCGGTACCTACAACACGCGGGCCCTGGTGCCGGAAGTACTGGTCAAGGGCGACGAATGGGCGCTGATACGCCCGCGCCTTGAAGTTGACCAATTGATTGCTCTCGATCGCATGCCGGATTGGCTGTGAGCCATCCTTACGCGCATGGCCGGTCGGGCTGGTGCGTGGTACCTTGAGGGGCAGATTCTCCTGGCCCTGAGAGTCGGAGCAGCTTTTGGACGAGGCAGACAACCGGTCTCACGAACGCGAACGGTCCGCGAGATTTTTGCTCGCGCGGGCGCTTAGACGCGCACGCGGCAGTCTGCTATGGGAACGGCTGTGGCCTGCGCTTGCAGCGTTGGCGACCGTGTTCGGACTTTTTCTCGCTTTCTCGTGGGCGGGCCTGTGGTTGGTCTTGCCGCCACTGGCCCGTGCCATCGGACTGCTCGTCTTTGCGATCGCACTCGTTGCGTCCGCATTGCCATTGCTCATCGTCCGGCTCCCCAGCCTCCACGACGGTCTGCGTCGGCTCGATCGCAGCACAGGCGAAACCCATCGTCCGGCGACCACGGTTGCCGATCGCATTGCTGCCAATCGCCAGGATCCCGTCTCGCAGGCGCTTTGGCAGGCGCATGTCGAGCGCGCGCTACTTTCGGCGCGCAAATTCAAGGCCGGGTGGCCTTCACCGCGACTGTCCCTGCGCGATCCCATGGCCTTGCGCGCGCTCGTTCTCATTCTCGTGGGGGCGAGTTTCTTTGCCGCCAGCGGTGAGCGGACAAAACGTATCGCCGCGGCATTCGATTGGCACGGCGTCGTCGCGCCGGCGAATTTTCGTATCGACGCCTGGGTGACACCGCCGGTGTATACCGGACGGGCTCCCGTGATGCTCCCGGGCCTGCGCCCGGGTGAAACCGCGCAAGCGTCTTCACCCGTAGCGGTCCCTGTCGGCAGTCAATTGATCATCCGGGCCACCGGTCAGGTGCGTTTCGACATTCTCAATACAGGTGGCATCGAGGCCGCTCCGACAGAAGCGCGCGCACCCTTGCCCGCCGGAACCGAGGAACGGCGACTGGTCATCAAAGGCGATGGGTCGGCCGCGGTTCACGGTGTTCTCGGCACCGATCTCGTGTGGAATTTCACCGCCATTCCCGATCGTGCGCCGAACATCGAGCTAATCAGGGACCCTGAACGGCAGGCGCGCGGGGCGCTCCGCCTCGACTACAAAATCGACGACGACTATGGCGTCGTCGAAGCCAAGGCCACCTTTGCGCTGAAGGAAGAGCAATCAACAGAGAAACCGCCCCGTCCGCTTTTCGGTGCACCTGAATACGGACTTACGCTGCCGCAGGCCCGCACCAAGGCCGGCACGGCACAAACCACGCACGACCTAACCGAGCACCCGTGGGCCGGTGCCGACGTGACCTTGACGCTCACGGCAAAAGACGAAGCGGGCAACCAGGGCCGCAGTCAGCCGCACGAGCTGCAACTGCCCCAGCGTATCTTTGTGAAGCCGCTCGCCCGCGCTCTGATCGAGCAACGACGCATTCTCGCGCTTGACGCGGAGTCCAAACCGCTGGTGCTGACCGCGCTCGATACGCTGTCCATCGCGCCTGAGCGGTTTATCCCTGAGTCCGGCGTCTATCTCGGATTGCGCTCGATCTATCACGATCTCGAGCACGCACAGAGCGACGACGCCCTGCGCGAGGTCGTCGCGCGCCTGTGGGACATGGCGGTACAGCTCGAAGACGGAAATGTCTCGCAGGCCGAGCAGGCCTTGCGGCAGGCGCAGGAGGCGTTGCGCCAGGCGCTTGAGCGCGGCGCAAGTGACGAAGAAATCAAAAAGCTGATGGAACAGCTGCGCGCTGCCATGGACAAGTTCATGCAGGCGCTCGCCGAAGAAATGCGCAAGAACCCGCAGCAGCTTTCCAGGCCGCTCGACCGCAACACGCGTATGCTCAGCCAGCAGGATCTCAAGAGCATGCTGGATCGGCTGGAGAACCTGGCTCGCTCCGGCAACAAGGATGCAGCGCGACGGCTGCTCGAAGAACTGCAGTCGATGCTCGAAAATCTGCAGATGGCACGACCCGGCGCGTCCGGTGGCGATGACGGCGACGACGATATGATGTCCGCGCTCGACGAATTGGGCGATGTCATTCGCAAACAGCAGCAGCTGCGCGACAAGACATTTCGCCAGGGCCAGGACATGCGGCGTGATCGTCAGCGCGGGCAGCAGCCCGGCCAGGGCGACCAGATGGGCGATCTGCGTCAGGACCAGCAAGGGCTGAAAGACCGGCTGAACAAGCTCCTGGAGCAGCTGCGTCAGCGCGGCATGGGCCAGCCGGGCCAACAGGGTCAACAGGGCGAAGGCAACGAAATGGGTCAACTCGGCGAAGCCGGGGAGGCTATGGGTCAGGCCGAAGGCCAGCTCGGGGAGGGGGATGCCGAAAGCGCGGTGGACAGTCAGGGCCGCGCGCTCGATGCCATGCGCAAGGGCGCGCAAGGTTTGGCGCAATCGATGCAGCAACAGGGCATGGGACCCGGCCCCAACGGGCGACCCGGCCGGGGGCAGGCGCGCGCTCAGCAGGACACGGATCCGCTGGGTCGGCCCATGCGTGGCCGTGACTACGGTGACGATCTGACGGTGAAAGTGCCGGGCGAAATCGATGCGCAAAGGGCTCGACGCATTCTCGAGGAACTGCGAAAGCGCTTCGGCGAAAGCTTCCGGCCGCAGCTCGAGCTCGACTACATCGAGCGGCTGCTGAAGGACTTCTGACTAAGTCTGTAAAGGCTGCGAACGCGCGCGGGTTTACTTTGCGGCGGGCGTTGCGTCCTGGGCGTTGATGAAGCGTACCATCACGTCGACCGCATTGTCGGGTGCCGAGACTCGCCGGTTGATCGGGGCGAAGCACCCCCGGAAGGCCTCCTCGGCTTCGCTCACGGTTTCCGCGGTGGCCATCTCGGGGACGGGCTGCGGGCCATTCGCGAACCACGTGGTCTTGCAACGGGCGGAACGAACCGTGCGCGGCCGGCCGCGCCCAGCAAGACAGGTTCGATCGCATAAGACGTTGAGCAATTCGGGCAGACGATATGCATGGGGCGAGGTGCCAAGCTACCAGCCGTCCGTTAATGGATCGGAATCGATGGCAACCCTCGGAAACATGGGAGGGATTACTGGCTCTGGCGCAAACCGCTATGGCAGGGTTGCCATAATCCTGTAAAAAAACAGCACAGTTCTGGACGGGTATGCGAGCGGGGGATGGTTTTCCGTACGTGTCGAGGACCACGGCCGGGCACTGATTCGGCCGCCTTATTGAGATTTTGTCGGAGAGGGGTGGGTGGTCCGATTCGAGAACGTTGGCTTGCGCTATGGTCTGGGACCGGAGGTTTTACGCGACCTCTCGTTCCGCATAGATCCGCATTCCTTTCAGTTCCTCACGGGTCCTTCGGGCGCCGGCAAGACCTCGCTGCTGCGTCTTCTGTTTTTATCGATGAAACCGACGCGAGGGTTGATTACCCAATTCGGCCATGATGTGGCGACGCTTTCGCGCGATGCGGTGGCGACC
>DASRAF010000478.1:0-2955 GCA_035638295.1 Pseudolabrys sp. | reverse complement strand
CTGCTTGCTTCTGAGCCCGCCGTGCGCGCCGATGCTATCTTCGAGCGTGTGCGCGAGGAGTTACACAGTTTTGCTGGGATCCGAGCGGCCGATCCAACGGCAGATTTCGCCGGCGAACTGCGCGCTTATCAGTGCGACGGGCTGGGCTGGCTCTATTTTCTCCAGCGTTTCGGCTTCGGTGGCTGCTTGGCCGACGACATGGGACTAGGAAAAACTATTCAAGTGTTGGCATTGCTCGAATCACGCCGCGAACTTCGCGCGGGTAACGAAAACAACTCTTTGCGGTCGTCGCTGGTGGTTGTGCCACGGTCGCTGGTGTTTCATTGGAAGTCCGAAGCCGCGCGCTTTGCACCCAAGTTGCGCGTGCTCGATCACACCGGCGGTGCGCGGTTGAAACCGGGAGATCACTTCGATCGATATGATGTCGTCCTGACGACGTATGGCACCTTGCGGCGCGATGCGCTGCAATTCAAGGATTTGCGGTTCGACTACTGCATTCTCGACGAAGCCCAAGCGATCAAAAATGCCGGAACTCTCTCCGCCAAAGCGGCTCGCCTGCTCAGCGCCGATCATCGTCTGGCTTTGAGCGGCACGCCGGTAGAGAACCATTTGGGCGAGCTCTGGAGTCTTTTCGAGTTTCTCAACCCAGGGATGCTCGGATCCGCGACGGTGTTTGGCCGAGCGGGGCGTAATCCGGACATCGCCACGAGGAACATACTGGCGCGAGCCTTGCGACCTTTCATCCTACGGCGGACAAAAGGAGAGGTGGCGCGCGAGCTGCCGCCGAAAACCGAACAGACAATCTATTGTGATCTCGAGTCGCGGGATAGAAAACTCTACGATGAGCTGCGCGATTATTACCGCGCGCGATTGCTGAACAACGCTGATGGTCAAAGCACAAACCAGATGAAGTTTCAGGTGCTCGAAGCGTTACTGCGCCTGCGCCAGGCCGCCTGCCATCCGGGACTGATCGACAAAAAGAAGGTTGCCGAGTCGAGCGCTAAAATCGACACGTTGCTAGCGCAGCTCGATCAGGTGATCGATGAGGGACATAAGGTCTTGGTTTTTTCTCAATTCACGAGTCTACTCGCCATCGTGCGCAGCCGGCTCGATGACGCCAACATTCCCTATGCCTACCTCGATGGCCGAACGCGCGATCGCAAGGTGCCCGTCGAGCAATTCCAAAACGATCCGAGCCTGAAGCTGTTTCTCGTCAGCCTCAAAGCCGGAGGCCTGGGACTCAACCTGCACGCGGCCGAATATGTTTATCTTCTCGACCCCTGGTGGAACCCAGCGGTGGAGGCTCAGGCGATCGACCGCGCGCACCGGATTGGCCAGACGCGCCAGGTGTTTGCCTATCGCCTTATCGCTCGCGACACCGTCGAGGAAAAGGTGCTGGAGCTGCAGAAGACCAAGCGTGATCTAGCCGATGCGATTATCACTGCCGATAACAGCCTGATACATAGTCTTACCCGTGAGGATCTGGAGCTTCTGCTTTCCTGAAAAATTCCTTACCGGCGCGGAATATCGGACTGCCGCTACCAGAGAATTCGTTCGGTTGACATCAGCGTATGTCTGTCGATAAGCTCGCTGTAATGTTCAACGTGACGAGGAGGATCTCGTATGGCTTATGATGTGCTTATCAAAGGCGGCCGGATTTACGACGGCAGCGGAATGCCTTCTTATCTTGGCGATGTGGCGACGAAAGATGGTCGTATCGTGGAAACCGGGCGGATCAATGGCGAGGCCAAGCGGGTGATTCGCGCCGACGGGTTGGCGGTTTCTCCGGGCTTCATCGATTTTCATACTCATCTTGATGCCCAGCTACTGTGGGATCCGCTGGCGACGTCCTCCTGCTTCCACGGTGTAACGACGGTGATTCCGGGAAACTGCGCGCTTGCCCTTGCACCTTGTAAAGAGCAAGACCAGGACACGATCCTCAAGAGCTTCGAAAGGGTCGAAGCGATCTCACTGCCGGCCTTGCGCGCCGGCGTTCAGTGGGGTTGGACGACATTTCCGGAATATCTCGATAGGCTCCGCGGTTATCTCGGTGTCAACGTCGCCGCCTTGATGGGTCACTGTGCACTCAGGCAGTTCGTCATGGGCAATGCTGCCATGGAACGCGCTGCCACCCCCGCAGAGATCCAGCAGATGAAAGATATTCTCAAAGCCGGCGTGCGCGCCGGGGCCATGGGGTTTTCGACCAATCAAAATCCCGTGCACATGTTTGCCGACGGTACGCCCATTCAGAGCCGCTTTGCCACCGATGAAGAAATCATCGAGTTGGCCTGTGCGTTGGGCGAGATCAATCAGGGCGCTGTGCAGATTTCGCGTGGTTCGCTGGGAGTTTCGGTGCCGATGCGCGAGACCGTGCAATTGTTCGACGAGATCTCCTCTCGATCGGGACGGCCGGTGATCTGGCAGAGCATCGCGCATCGTTGGGACAAACCGAACGAATGGCGCCAGCTGTTGGACCTGGCGCAAGAGTCGTTGGACCGGGGCGTCCAGTCGTATCCGCTGTGCAACGCGCGGCTGTTCAACAACCGTCTCACCATGAAAAACGCCCAGGTGTTCGACGATCTGCCGACTTGGAAAACCATTCTCTTCCTGCCGCTTGAGGCGCGTATCGCCGCGATCCGCGATCCGGAGACTCGGCGCAAGATGCGCTACGAAGCGGTAGAGGAAAAGAAATCTTCGCGTTTCTCACGGCGCTGGGATCTGGTGTATCTCATCAACGCCGCGACCCCGGCGAATAAACATCTGGAGAAAAAGAGCGTGGCCGAAATTGCCAAAATTCGTGGCCAGGACGTCATCGACGCTTTTCTGGATCTATCCTTGGAAGAGGGATTGGATACGGAATTCCAAACCTCCAGCACCAACGGCGACGAGCAAGCCGTCGCTGAGATTCTCCGCAGCCCGTTTACTCTCGTCGGCCAGTCCGACGCCGGCGCGCAT
>DASRAF010000477.1:0-2339 GCA_035638295.1 Pseudolabrys sp. | reverse complement strand
TCCAAAGCTCATATCTGAACAGATGGTAGGCTGACATTGCCGTGGGAATGACGGCGCCTCCGACGTTCACTGCTATGACCGTGCCAGGCCACTGCACGACGACCGGGACCGCGTAGCGCATCCCGAAGAAGTCAACATAGTGACCAGAAACCACCTGCTCACCCGGCAACTGAGCGATTGGAATGTTGAAGTAGCTCCCGATCAACGACCCAAGCAGCAGCGCTAGTGCCGTGCCCGATCTGACGCCGAGGCGCATGTATGCGTAGCGAAGCGCGCCGAGCTGAATGAGCAGCAACAGGAGCACGAAAAGTCCCACCAGCACCGAGAAATATGCGGCGCCGAGGGGTAGGTAATGGATTTCGCTTTGTTGCATTTGAATCGTCGCGACCGACCGGCTTGGCAGTGTCTATACCAGCACCGCCGAGATTGATGATTTCATTGACCTGATCATGGTTGATCCCCGCCTGAATGCAAACCGATTGATCGACGAGGCCCACCATCGCGTGCCCCTGCAGGCTTTAAGTATCTCCTTACGGAAATGCTCTAGTGGGCCAATGGTGGACCTCAAGAGTACTCATGCCGCCCAATGAATGAAGGAGTTGCACCAACCCTTGAAGACAACGACGGCAGAGTGGAAAGCCCTTCTCGACGATCTACAGTGGACTCTCGACAAATTCGCTGTGTCGAAAAGCTGAGACGGCGAAGATCAATACTATTGTCGCCGGCATTCGGGCTGTTACACTACATTGGCATTTGCGGCGATGTCCGCTTTAGGTCAAAATTAGGCACCGTTTTTAGGAACTGTCGCCCGCCGTTGACGTTCCATTTTGGAGGCAGTGGAGTTTTCAGTGAAAATTGCGCAGATCGCACCCCTTATTGAGAGCGTGCCCCCGCGAACGTATGGTGGGACAGAACGTATCGTTTCGTATCTTACGGAAGAGCTTGTTCAGTTGGGTCATGAGGTGAGTCTCTTTGCAAGTGGTGACTCCGTCACGTCAGCGCGGCTTGTGCCTTGTGCGACGACGGCATTACGGCTTAATCCCCATGTACGTGATCCAATTCCCTACTACATGCTTATGCTGGACCGCGTGCGCGAATGGGCCAACGACTTTGACATCCTGCATTTCCATATTGATCAATTTCATTTTCCATTGTTTCGACCGCGCGCCGGTAGCACGCTGACAACTTTGCATGGGAGGCAGGATCTGCCGGACCTACGGCCGCTTTATTTCGGTTTCAGCGAGATGCCGCTCGTCTCAATCTCAGACGCGCAGCGTGCGCCAATCCAGAACGCCAACTTTGCGGCAACGGTGTATCATGGACTGCCAATCGATTTGCATTGGCCGACGTTTAACCCCCGCGGTGGTTATCTGGCATTTCTCGGACGCATTTCGCCGGAGAAAGGCATCGATCGCGCCGTCAAGGTGGCGCGGGCACTCGGCATCCCTTTCAAGATCGCTGCCAAAGTGGACCGAGTCGACGAAGTCTATTTCCGCGAGCAAATTGCTCCCCTGCTCGAAGAGCCTGGAGTGGAGTTCATCGGTGAAATCAATGAGCAGGAAAAAACCGAATTCCTAGGTCAAGCTTTAGCGCTTATGTTCCTGATCGATTGGCCAGAGCCTTTTGGGTTGTCCATGATTGAAGCGATGGCCTGCGGGACACCAGTCTTGGCATTCCGGCGCGGTTCGGTCGAGGAAGTCATAGAACACGGGGTGACGGGGTACGTTATCGACAGTGTTGAGGACGCGATTCTCACGTTGCCGCGGGTTATTGCTCTTGATCGCCGTGCGGTACGCCGGCAATTTGAAGCGAGGTTCACCAGCGCGCGCATGGCAAAGGACTATGTCCGAGTGTATAAATTCTTGCAGGCGCGGCCGACTGTAAAGCAGGTTTCAACCTTGGTTGAATCCGTACCCACGGCCCCTGAGTAACATGCCATCGAGCTGAGTGAGTCCGTCATTTGATAATTGCATCGTCCCGGGCGAAAGCACCCGCTGCCGTCGCCGATGAACCTTTTTACATTCCAGCGACAGCGTCGCCCTCTAGGCCACGTCGAACGCTCAAACACGGCGATAGTTTTGCCGTTATCGACAGCCACGGCGATATCGGCGCGTCGACTGGAACGCAGGACGGCATTTTTCATGCAGATACGCGATACCTCTCGCGTCTTGAGTTCTTGCTTAACGGCATGCAGCCCTTGCTGCTCGGTTCTAACTTGCGCGACGACAACTCGGTGCTTACCATCGATTTGACTAATCCCGACTTCTATTTCAATGAACAGCTTGCGTTACCCAAGGACACTATCCATGTGGTGCGCACGCTGTTTCTGTGGCGTGGTT
>DASRAF010000476.1:0-4383 GCA_035638295.1 Pseudolabrys sp. | reverse complement strand
CACGAGTTGCATATACATGTCGATCTTATCGAACGGCGCGGTTATCGCATGTGCCAGTGGGACGTGCGTACGCCGCCGGCGAAGGAAGTCGCCGCGGGGGTTCCGTTGCCTGCACCCAGACCGAGTTTTGATCGCTCAACCGCGTCTCGAAAAATGTGACTGTTGCCGAATAACACAAAACGGCGCCTGCGGGCGTCGTTTCCAATTCAATTGATACCAGTGCGGTTAGCGATAGCGGCCGATCGCCGACGCCATGCGCGGAATGACCGGGGAGTCACCCTGATGCGGCGCCAGCACGACGACGACCGTACCTGGCTTCACGCGCTTGTAGAGATCGATCACATCCTCATTGGTCAAGCGAATACAGCCAGAGGAAATTGCTGCGCCGATGTATTCGGGCTGATTGGTGCCGTGAATGCGGTAGAGCGTGTCTTTGTTACCCTCGTACAAATACAAAGCGCGCGCGCCCATCGGGTTCTGCGGGCCCGGACTGACGAAGTTGGGAACAGCCATGCGCTTCTTGATGTCGTCGGTCGGCGTCCATGATGGCCATTCCGTCATGCGACCAATCTTGGCCACACCTGAGAAAGCGAGCGCTTCCTCGCCAACGGTGACTCCGTAACGGATCGCTTTGCCTCCGGGCAGGACGTAATAGAGATAACGCGCGTCCGAATCGATCAGAATCGTTCCAGGTGCTTCCCTGCGCTGATAGTCGACGATGTGCCGCTTGTACGGCTCGGGTATCGCCACCTTTTCGTAGGGCGCCGCCGCCAACAACTTCCTGTCGCGTGGGGTGAGATTAGCTTCCGATGCCGGCTCCACAGTGGACTGCATACAGCCGCCAAGCACGACCGCGACGCCGAACAGGACTACCGACAACCCCCGTACCGCCATCTTCTATCTCTTTCCCGGTCGCCACATAGCGGCCGCACACGTCGCTTTCACAAGGCAATTAACCGAAAAAATCACGCGATTGCCATGGTTTCCGGCGTGTCCACAAACACCTTCCTGTATCGTGTTGCAGGAATGCCGCAGTGCAACCAACCAGCCGGAGCATAAAACGACATTGGCGCCAAGACCTTAAGACCGGGTTTACCATCGCTGCGCTTATACTCCGAAACGGGGCTCAACCTGTCTTAAATGTCACAAGACCACACGATTTGCCGCGCAATTCCGCCCTACTAATTTACTAGGGTGAATGGGTGGGAACGGCGCAAAAGGAAGGACTTGGAGCCAGCTATGAGTGCGAAAGCAACGGAGCAGAAGCAAGACTCCGCCGGACAATACCCCAACCTCGACAATCGCTACGGCAAGATCGGGATTTCGGCAGTCGCGGCTGCGATGTGCCACAAGGCTGAACAGCGCAACGCGACCGAGTCTCACTTCGAACCTTACGATCGCGACTAGCGGTCCCCACGGCCGGCGCGTCGTGTAGACGGGCCGGCCGCCACAACAATCACCGCCACGCTTTGCGCGGCCGCAGTGCGGCTGCGCCTTGGCTATTTATATCTTGCGTAAATCCGCGCGATCGGGTCATGAGAGGTAAACCCTGCCGCGGAATGATTTCAATCAGATCATCCGCAAGATGGTGATTGGATGCTTTCGGTCTACATGCCAAAAGGAACGACACTCGAGCGTGTCAATGTAGAGTCTGGGGCCGTTATCCCGGAAAATGCGGTGTGGATCGATATGGTCACACCGAGCGTGCAGGAAGACCGGTCGGTTGAACAGCTGATCGGCATCGCCGTTCCGACCCGTGAAGAGATGCAGGAGATCGAGGTCTCGAGCCGACTCTACGTAGAGAATGGCGCGCGATACATGACAGCAACGCTGATGTGTCAGTCGGACACTGCGACTCCGAAGACCACCGCGGTCACGTTTATTCTCTCGGGTCATCGTCTTGTAACTGTGCGCTATGACGACCCACGACCGTTTGCAATTGTCGAACACAAGCTCGCACGATCGTGCCCCGCCAAGATCAACGGCGAAGGCGTCCTGATGGATCTGCTCGATGCCGTCATCGACCGGTCAGCGGACATCCTCGAACGCATTGGGGCAGAGGTCGACCAGGTTTCCCATTCAATCTTCGAACCGGAAGAGGAAGCCCAACAGCCGTCCTATAACGACGTGCTCAAAGCGCTTGGTCGAAAGGGCGATCTGACTTCGAAAGTTCGCGAGAGTCAGGTGTCGGTTGGCCGACTGTTGCTCTTTCTCGCCAACGAGGCCGACACCATGAAATGGCCGAAGGATATACGCACACAACTACAATCTATGCTGCGCGACGTCGGGTCGTTGTCGGACCACGCCACTTATTTGACTAACAAGATCACCTTCCTCCTCGACGCCATGCTTGGTGTCGTGAATATCCAACAGAACAACATTATCAAAATTTTCTCGGTTGCGGCCGTGGTGCTGATGCCGCCGACTTTGGTTGCTTCGATCTACGGCATGAACTTCCGTCACATGCCGGAACTGGATTGGATCGGCGGCTATCCGTTTGCATTGATTTTGATGCTATTCGCCGCCGCTCTCCCTTATTTGTATTTCAAGTGGCGCAAGTGGCTTTAGCGCAATGCGCTATACGTGCTCGCCGCCGTTGATGTGAATCTCGGCTCCGTTCACGTATGAACCAGTGTCAGTGCAGAGCACATAAATGATCTTGGCGACTTCGTCCGGTGTGCCCAGCCGGTGCATTGGGATTTGTTCGACGATTTTCTCCGTGCCCGGCGACAGTATCGCGGTGTCGATCTCACCGGGAGCGATAGCGTTGACACGGATGCCGAGCCGGCCGAAATCACTTGCCATTTCACGGGTGAGGGCGGCGAGCGCCGCCTTCGACGTGGAATAGGCTGCTCCAGCGAACGGGTGCACGCGCGAACCGGCAATCGACGTAACGTTTACGACCGAGCCCTTCGCCGTTTTGAGCTCTTTCATAAGGCCTCTTGCCAACATGATCGGGGCAAAGAAGTTCACCTGAAAGACGTGGTGCCAATCTTCGTTGGTGGTAGCGAGCGTGCCGAGGCGTTTGCCGCCTTCAGCCTTTGGCGAGATCGCCGCGTTGTTGACCAGTGCGTGCAACTCGTGGCCGTCAAGGCGTCGCTTGGTTTCTGCAATCGCTTCCATCGTGTTGGCTTCGTTGGCGAGATCAACCTGGATGTGATCTTCAGGCCCCGCCTCCCAAGGACAATTTTCCGGAAACGGGTGTCGCGAGCACGTGATGACTCGCCAGCCGGCCGCGGAGAAGCGTTTGACTGTTGCGTGGCCGATGCCACGGCTCGCTCCTGTGAGCAGTAATGTCCGGCGTTGCTGGTTTGCTTGTAAATTGGGCATGCCGTTCCTGGAATGGTTTCTAGTCAGTGAACAAGTCGATGCTAGCTTACGGGTAGAGCCGCGTCTTGTTCCACGGCGCGTCCGGGCGCTCGCGTTTGAACTCGAGGCGATCGTGCAATCGAAACGGTCGCTCTTGCCAGAATTCGATCGATAGCGGCACAATTCGATAGCCGGACCAGTTGGGAGGGCGGGGGACCTCACCGATGGCGTATTTGGCTGCGTAGAGCGCGACCGCTTTCTCGAAGGCAAGCCGGCTTTCAAGCGGGGTCGATTGCTTGCTGGCCCAGGCACCGATCTGGGCTTGTTTGGGCCGGGTCGAGAAATAGGCGTCCGCCTCTGTTTCGGTGACGTGCTCGACAGGGCCGCGAACTCGTATCTGTCTGTTCACCGACTTCCAGTAGAACACCAAAGCTGCCTGCGGCTGTGCGTCCAATTCTTGACCTTTTTGACTGTCCATGTTCGTGTAGAACACGAATCCACGTTCGTCGACGCCCTTCAGCAGCACCATCCGCGCATTTGGACGGCCTCTGGAATCGACTGTGGCGAGCGTCATGGCAGTGGGGTCACGCGGTTCCGTGGCGGTCGCTTCCGTCAGCCACGCGCTAAATAGTCGCAATGGCTCGTCGGCTGTGGTGAAATCACTAGTCGTTAACCAACTCGGGTGTTCAATTGGTGATGTGTCGGACATCTGCTGGGGTGCTTCGCGTGGTCGGGACCGGTACCTGCCGATACAGTCGCCTTTATAGTGGATGCGCGTGCCCACGCCTATGGCAAGGCGTCGCCACGGCCGCTGCCCTTACTTTGGCTCTGGGTTGTGGAGGCTGCAGCTTGTCGGGCCAATTCGATTCACTGTTTGGGGACAAATCCGAGCGCACGGGTACGATCACTCCTCCCCCTGGGACCAAGGAAGTAGTCCAGCTCCCGCCTGACACCGACCTCGCTTACGCTCGAGCGGCTGCCAGCGCAGTTCTCAGCCGCGACGAGAAGGACACCAGCATGCCGTGGGAGAATCCGAGCACTGGCGCGCGTGGCACCGTGACCCCGATCGCATCC